>DATLAF010000208.1:0-6253 GCA_035527635.1 Thermoplasmatota archaeon
ATGGAATGCAGTAAGAATTCGTTTATCGCTGGAAACAGCATCAGCGACAATGGGGGATATGGTATTTACTTGCGAGGGGAATCAGATCGGAATACCATCACGGGGATCAATATGATTCAAGATAATGCTGTCGGTGTGAAAATCTCTGAATCGAACAGGAACGTTATTAGTAAAAACAATTTTATTGGGAACCTCCAACACGCATATTTCTACAGTTCTTTTTTCACCATTTGGAAGAGGAACTATTGGGATGACCGAGTCTTGTTCTTCCCTAAACTCATCCAAGGGTTCATTGGTAAAAGAGAGTTCTCCTGGGTGAATTTTGATTGGCATCCAATGTGGAGACCATTGAGCAGTTAACCTAGCGCGCATAATTCTAAAATACCTGTTGTTGTTCTAGTTATGTAAAAAATAAATGAGGGGACCATGGTTGACATAGATCTCAAGGATAGAAAAATCCTCTACGAACTTGATTTAGACTGTCGACAATCTAATACTCAAATCGGTAAAAAAGTGGGTTTGAAAAAGGATGTTGTTTCGTATAGAATAAAAAGAATGCAAGATGAGAGTGTTATAAAAAATTTTTGGGCAGCTATTAACACGTTTAAACTTGGATATCAAGTCTATAGAATTTATATTAATTTTCAATATGTTAGTTCGCAAATAAAAGAAAAGATTATTAGACATTTTATTAGCTATAGAAATGTCTGGGCTGTTATTTCTTTGAAAGCTGAAATTGATTTTGATGTTGTTGTATGGGTAAAAGATATTTATGAATTTTTTCAATTCTGGAATAAAACTCTTGACGAATTTGAAGATTATTTTGCAAAGTACACTCTTTCTGTATACGTTGAAGCGTTCAATTATAAAAAATCGTATTTATTTCAAAACGAATCCAAACAAGAAGATAGACTTTTTTATAGAACAACCTGCAGTGGAAAACCAGTCGAGATTGATGAGATTGATTATAAGTTATTAGATGAAATCGCAATTAATGCTCGAATGCCGTTAGTAGACCTAACTGAAAAACTTGGATGCTCGTCACAAACAGTGAATTATCGGTTAAAGAACTTGATAAGAAATGGAGTGGTTAATGCATTTCGAGTCAATGTTGATTTATTAAGACTTGGACTTCAACATTTTAAACTAGAAATCTATTTAAAAGATCATAAAAAAAGAAGCGCTATTTGGAATTATTTAAAGGAAAAACCGTATTGTGATACGTTAAATGTTGCTGTTGGTTGGAGTGATTTAGAATTTGAGATAATTGTAGAAGACGTGCAAAGATTAGGACAAGTTATTGATGAAATTGATTCGAAATTTCCAAATGCTATAAAAAAACAAAGTTTTTGGATATTTGATAAAGTTCACAAAGAACGATGGCTACCTGAGTTTTAACTTGACAGTTTTCATGATTTAATATTATGATCCGTTTAAATTTAGAGGATACTTCTCAAAATTATATGAAATTAATTTTTAAATTTTTATACCATCCTCCAACTTTTATGTATATTTTTATAGATTGAATTTTGCTGCTTATTTTGGACAAATGCTCGGGCAAACGCTTGATACCACTGCAGCTGCTCCCGCTATTGCACCAATTATTATTATTTCCATATTCTTCTCACCATCCTTCATTGATATAATTTATCATGATATACTTTCTCTGTCATTATTTATATACTTAGCGTGACAAAATAACAAATTGAAAAAAATTCTATAGGCATTTTCTCCTAGTAAATCAATATCGCTATCGACACTTTTTTCCAGGTATCAGCTGGCCAATAAGAGAACCCCTACATAAACGAATCAATACTCTGATTTACATCTGTTAAATAAGAGGTAGATAATTCAATCGGGGCAGTAAACGTTATCAAAAAAACGGTTCGTGTTTTAAGCACCGCTACCTGCTTGGTAAACTCCAATGCTCCATCCCGTTCATACGAATACGCTATTTCATAGGATTGCACATCAGGAACCGGTCGCCAATCACGGTACAAAATCGTATAGTTCATCCCACTATCCGATAAATTCTCCTCAACTTGATCGGCAAAAGTACTTAACGCACGTCCTTCGCTTAGTGAAAATGGGACACCAATAATAAACGAAATATTGGTAAAATTTTCAGGAGCAAACCAGACCGCGACGTTTGGTAATGCATTATCAACCTGTTGCCACCCTGCTGGAGGATTCAATGAAAACCCGTATATTTCATTTGTATATGATCGAGATACCATCGGTTGTAAACATCCTGTTATAAAAAAAATGCTCATAATACCGATTCCAAGGATGCTTCGAACATTCCTCATACGATCATCATTAGATAATACCATCAGCTATAAAAGAAATTTGTTGATATATTGTAATGTTGCAAAAAAATGTCTTTTATAGAAGAAATTTATAACTTATCTGTCTTATTTATAGTATTTTAATTCTAAAAATTAAATTTTTTAATTTTAATTATTTATTGTGTCTTTCTCGATGGAGCCGATAATTATTTATATTTAAATAAATATTCTTATATAGTTCATTGAAAAGGAGGAACTTATGAAGAAAAAAATATTATGTATAGCAATATGTATGCTGATGTGCGCTACTGTGTATACAGTAACAGGAACAAAAAATAGTGATGTGAGCCCTAATGCTATGGCCGGTGTCCAAAATAATATACCTAACCGAGATCCTTGGGACGTGTTACTTGAAGTTGATATCGGAGCAACCGGTGAAACTGGGTTGAATGGGAATGCTGGTGCAGAGTTCGATGGAACAAATCTCTATAGCACCCGTTGGGCAAGCACCCTCATCCACCGGTATGACATCGATGGGAACCTTCTTGAAGAATTTTCCATAGGTGGTGTAAGTGGTCTTCGAGACCTTGCCTATGATGGAACCCAATACATGTACGGTGGTGCAGGTGCAGGAACTATCTGGAAAATGGATTTCACCACAAAAACACTTGTTGCAACATTAACAGGTACCTTCCAATCACGTGCAATCGCTTATGACACGGATCTTGATATCCTCTACGTTTCAAATTGGGCAGACCCTGTCTGGAAAGTCAACCCAGCAAACGGAGCAATTTTAGGAACATTTAACCTCGGTACTACCACCTCAACATATGGATTTGCATACGACCCTGATCCAGACGGCCCCTATCTCTGGGTTTTCGATCAAACAGTTGGAGCGACCTCAACGGTATATCAATGGGACCTGACCGCTGGTGCATACACTGGATTTTCCTATAATGTCTGTAATGATGTTGGTTCTGCCGTAGGAATTGCAGGAGGACTATGGGGATCACCAGATTTCGAAGATGGTCTCTTTTGCTTAGGTGGTTGCGTCCAAGATAGCGCAGCTCCTGGAGTAACCGACTGGCTGTTTGCCTATGAGCTCTATACCACAGGTCCACCAAATCAACCACCAGCAACCCCCGCGGCACCAGGCGGACCATCGAGCGGTTCTGTAGGCGTATCGTACTCATTTACCGCATCGACTACTGACCCTGAGACAAACGACATTTCCTATATGTTTGACTGGGGCGATGGCAACTTTTCCGCATGGCTTGGACCATACGCATCTGGCGCGACTGCAACTGGAGATTATGCTTGGTCCGCTATCGGAGCCTACAGTGTCAAAGTGAAAGCCAAAGATATAAAAGGCGCTGAGACTGATTGGTCAGCCGCGCACGCCATTACAATAAATCCCCCCGCACCAATCATCGAAATTGAAGCAATCACTGGTGGATTACTCAAGGTAAAGACGTTCATAAAGAACGCTGGTGGGGTAGATGCAACAGACGTCGATTGGACCATCAGCTTAGCCGGTGGCATCATCCTGCTTGGAAAAGAAACCACAGGGACTGTCGCTTCGATCACCGCAGGTCATTCCGAAGCAATTTCCTCGGGATTAATCCTTGGTTTCGGTGCAACTGTCATCACAGTCACTGCAGGAACAGCTTCAAGAACACAAGACGCAAAAGTACTCCTCATCTTCATCAAAATATAGTGCAGACGAAGTGAGGAAACCGAAAAACATCGAAGGGAAAACTCCCTTCCTCTTTTTTATTTAATTTTATTCTAATCTCTAATTTTCTCTCAATTTATCTGAAAGAAAGAAAAGGAAGTGGTTTCACCGTGCTTTCCCGATTTCGTCGACTGATTCTGGGTTTGCTAACGTTGAGGTATCACCGACTTCTTGGCCAAGTGCTTTTGCCCGGATGACTCGCCGCATGATCTTACCACTTCGAGTCTTTGGTACATCAGAGACAAACCAGATCTCATCAGGTCGGGCGAGTTTTCCCATTTCTTTTGCCACATGCTCTCGGAGTATTTTCTTCAACTCTTCGGTTGGCTCTATTCCTTTTTTAAGGACAACAAATGAGGTGATAGATTCTCCTTTCTCATCATGTGGTTTCCCGATAACTGCGGCTTCTGCAACCATCGGATGACTGACCAACGCAGATTCGACTTCGGAGTTTCCGATCCGATGACCAGAGATCTTTAAAACATCATCTGCTCTTCCCTGAATCCAGAAGTATCCATCACTGTCTTGACGAGTGACATCACCGGCGAGGTAGACGCCTTTGTATTTTCCCCAGTAGGTTTCTTTGTATCGCTCTGGGTTTTTATAGATGCCACGAAGCATCCCGGGCCACGGGTGGAGTAACACAAGGTTTCCACCACCGTTTACGACTGGTTTGCCTTCCTCATTGTACACGGCAGCGGCCATCCCTGGAAGTGGTCGTGTTGCAGACCCTGGTTTTAATGGCGTGATTGGAAGTGGTGAGATGACGAAATGTCCGGTTTCAGTTTGCCACCAGGTGTCCATGATCTGGCAGTGTTCACCACCGACGTTTTTGTAATACCAAATCCATGCTTCTGGGTTGATTGGTTCACCGACTGAACCAAGAAGTCGTAAGCTACTGAGATCGTGTTTCTTAAGCCAGTCTTCTCCATGTCGCATGAACAATCGGACACTAGTTGGCGAGGTGTAGAACACGGTGACGAGGTAACGCTCAATGATATCCCACCAGCGGTCCGGTTGCGGCCAATCCGGTGCCCCTTCATAGATGACTGAGGTCGCACCAAGAATAAGGGGTGCATAGGCAATGTAGGAATGTCCTGTGACCCAGCCGATATCGGCGGCGCACCAGTAGACATCCTCGTCTTTGATATCAAAGACCCATTTGAGGGTTTGTGCGATTCCAACCGCGTATCCTGCATGTGCATGGATAATTCCTTTTGGTTTTCCTGTCGTTCCCGAGGTGTAGAGGAAATATAACGGGTCGTTTGCATCTAGTTTCTCTGTTTCACATTCACGAGGCATGTCTTTGATGATATCATGCCACCAGAAATCTTTGTCTTGGTTCCAGCTGACGTCATCACCGGTCCTCTTATAGACAATGACGTGTTTGACGCTAGGTGCTTCCTTAACTGCTTCATCAGTCTGGTTTTTCAAATGTACTTTTTTCCCACGTCGCCAGAAACTATCACAGGTAATGACTGCTTTTGCTTCGCAGTCGTTCATTCGGTCGCGAAATGCAGCAGCACTAAAACCAGAAAACACAACAGAATGAATCGCTCCGATTTTTGCACACGCAAGCATAGCAATCGGCAATTCAGGAATCATAGGGAGATAGACCCCAATACGATCTCCTTTTTTAATTCCTATTTTTCGTAATGCATTTGCTAGTTTGTTCACCTCAACGTATAAATCATTATAGGTCAGTTTTCGTACATCCCCTGGCTCTCCTTCGAAGATAAAGGCGACTTTGTTTTTCCGCCAGGTTTTCGCATGCCTGTCAACTGCGTCATGGACGATGTTGTATTTCGCTCCGACAAACCATTTCACCCAGGGTGCTTCCCATTCGACCGTCTTTTTTGGAGGTGTGTAGAATTCGATGAAGTCTTTTGCGATTTCGCTCCAGAACCATTCCCAGTTCTCAGCCTTTTTGTATAATTCATCGATTGTTTTGATGTTGTGTTTGTCCATCCATTGTTTCACGTTCGTGTTATTCACAAATTCTTTTGAAGGTTTAAAAACCCGTTTTTCGTCCATAAGGACGGATATGTTTTCACTAGTCATGGTAATAACTCTCCCTTTTTTGCTTCATTCCTCATTTATCCATCTTGTTATAATATTACAAAGTTCTGTTATTTAAAGCCTGTAATGATAATCGCACAGATGATATTCTCAGCTCGTTCCCATCACAATATAGGGGATGTGCGCAACAGAATTTTAGTATAAGAAGTTT
>DATLAF010000209.1:0-23043 GCA_035527635.1 Thermoplasmatota archaeon
CATCCTGCAAGATCTGTTATCAAATCCTTGGTAATTTCTATCGGGTCAAGGGATCGGTACGCACGTCTTTTTTGGATTGCTTCTTTTACATCCATGTTTCTCGACCTATGTTACGAGATCTTTTCTGAAGAAGGATAGTACTACGGGTGCATTAATATTTTCTTTTGATTATTGCAAAAGGAAAGAAAACTATAAGATGGTGTGAGACTATTTCCTCTCTCATGGCAATTGGATTTGCGTTGTTAAGTATAAGCCCCCTTCATGAAAAAACCGTGTATGAGAAGCTGACCCAAATATCAGAAATCGTCGAGGTACATCCACTGTTTGGGGAATTCGATATTCTCGTAAAAATTGAAGCATCGGATATCGATTCTATTGGTGGCATTGTGATTAAAAAAATCCGGGCGATCCAAGGCGTGATGGATTCAAAAACATTGATTGGGACACAGAGCTTATCTGGGTAATACAAAAACATTTCTTCATTTTTAAGAAAATGCTCAGCCATGAACTTTTTTTTTTTTTTATATTTGTTTTTGTGTTGGCGTGCAAGATATCTGATTCGTTCTCCGACGAGCGCTATTTCTGCGATGTATCGCACCTCGCGTTCTTCTTCGTTACTTGAAACGGTTCCGACGACCAACATCTTTTTTTCACGTCCTCTTCCGTAATAAATAATGAGTCATGATAATATTATACAATGAATATATTTATAATTATAAATTCAAATACTTTTCTCTTTTTTTCGATATTTATAGAGATATCTTTATGTATTAGAATCGTCCTTGTCTTCACAAGGGAAAATTCCATGAAAAGATGCTACCTCTGCATAATTGTTCTTATTATACTTCTTACCTCTTCTCTCGTAGGTGCTCGTCCTCTCGCGCAAAGCCAGAAAGACGATACCTTCGGACCACTAACAAAAACCACGATCTACGTCGATGACTCCAACACCCAAGGACCATGGAATGGTTCCTATGAGCATCCCTACCAATACATCACCGAGGGAATCCTGCATGCAACAGACGGGGATACGGTCTATGTGTTCAACGGCCTCTATAACGAAACAATCCTTCTCAATAAATCAATTTATTTCCGAGGACAACAACAGGAGAATACTATCATCGACGGACAAAATACTGGCTTGGTCATATCCGTTACCAGCGACAATGTGAACATCAGGAAATTTACGATACGAAACTCAGGAGGATATGAAGGAAACGCAGGAATTGCTGTTTTTTCAAATACCACTACCATCACTGAATGTACCATCTATCGGACACGTACCGGCATCTTGGTGCAAAATCAGAGCGAAACCATCATCACCTCGAGTCGATTCCATACCAACGGCTACGGTATTCTGTTCTCCGCATCCGCATTTGTCACTATCGATTATTGCATGTTCTACCACAACGGCATTGGTGCTTATCTTTATGAAACGTATTGCATCACCATCACGAACTCTTATACAGACACAAATGGTATCGGATTCCTCTGCGAACGATCCTCAAACATCCATATATCAGAATCAGCTGCCCGTGATAACGACGATAATGAAGGCGGGATGTTTTTCGTAGATTGTTCTTATGTAAACATCATCAATTGCTATCTAGTCAATAACGGTGTTGGTGTTAACCTCGTGAATTCATCAGCATGTTACATTGACCGGTGCAATTTTTCCTTCAACACCCATTTCGCCTGCAAACTGAAAGAAGCAGTATCTAGTATTATTTTGACAAACTGCATTTTTGCAAAGAATCTCCGCTACGGCATCTATTCTGAGAACAGTGCATTCACAATTTCCTGGAGCAATCTTTACAAAAACGAAAACTACGGGTTGTACGCAAAATCATCAGCTATTACCGCCAGCTATAACTGGTGGGGTTCGAAGAATGGGCCAGCACACACCGGTCTAACCAAAGCAGATCGTGGCACCTGGAGCCCACGCGAGATCACCTATGCAGCCTGGCTTACGTTTCCGATGCCAGATATCGGACCAAACTGGGACCTTGACAAAACATTCCAGAAACCAGCCTACTCCAACCCCTGGCCTGAGCATATCACCTTCCCTGATCTTGACACCGACGGCGACGGGGCACCAGACTGGTGGGAAGTAAAATGGGGGTACAACCCGACTGTGCGGGAGGATCATCAGCATCTTGACCCCGACAATGATTCATTAAATAACATCGAAGAATGCTACATGGACTACTATGGTTCTAATCCCTTCATCAAAGATGTGTTTCTTGAGTTCGATTGGACAAAAACCATACAGGAGAATGCCACCAACAAGCCACCTGTAAAAGAGGTGACACAAATGATCGATGCATTCGCTCGGCATAACATCACCCTACATGTTGACAGCGGCGAACTGGGTGGCGGAGAAGAACTCCCCTCTCAAGCATATGTCTCCTTTGCAGAGATCATCACCCTGTATTGGGATTATTTCCTTCATAATGATTTAAACAACCCTCGACAACGCATCTTCCATTATGGCATCATCTGCGACTACTCAGAAGGACCTGGATTTTCAGTATTCGGATGGGATCACCTGAACGCATTTATCGTTGGGGCGCAATTCTTAGCAGAAGTATATCCATTCTATACCCGAGGGTGGCTTTCGATGTCAGCTTCCATGCATGAGACAGGACATACCTTTGGTCTTGTGGTAACGAAATATAAAGGCATTGATAACCGTATGACGATCAACCCCGTCTACAAAGAATTCTGGATATACCTTCCCTATAAGAGCATACTGAGCTATCTGTACACCTATTCATTCATGGATTTTTCCGATGGGTCTCATGGACCGCAAGATTATAACGACTGGGGGAACCTTGATTTCTCTTTTTTCAAAAATACGAATTTCAGTTCCGCTCTCTGATTAATCTTCCTTCCACTTGGTCAATATAACCCCTGCGATAAAGAATATTGCAGCAAAGATAAGCACGATGCCACCGTTGATGAGTGCTTCTGTTTGATTCATGTAAATCATTGCGTTCCGTAACCCCTCATTGACATAAAACAGAGGGAGTGCATGAGCTATAACCTGGATAAACGAAGGCATCGCATCAACAGCAAAAAAAGTACCTGCAAGGAACATCATTGGGAAGCTGATTGCCCCTGCAGCCATATCTGCTGTTTCTTCTTCTTTGACAAATCGACCGATGATCATCCCAATACCTGAGAACAGAAAACTCGTGGCAATGATGATGACTATCGTAAGCAGATTGATATTTACTTTGATCCCAAACGCCAGGATTCCAACACCGATTGCGACCGACGTTGAAATAAAAGCCAGAAACAACATGAATAACATTTTCGCAAGGATCCATTCTGACCGGGTAATTGGCGTGGTAAGCAGCTTTCGAAGAATACCATCTTTTCTGTATTTTGTGTTCCGTTCAATACTACCATAGATACTCTGCTGCATAATGGTAAACCCGATCATCCCGGGGATGAAAAAATCAATGAAGCCGAAATTTTCAGTAACGGTACTTTCATCTTGGATCCCAACGACAGATCTCCCCTGTGAGATCTCCATGTTAATTCCTTCCAGCACACTTGAAATAACGCTGCGCAAAACCTGATTGGTCTGCTGTTCGGTTGGATCAAAATAATAGGTCATGTTCACTTTAACTGTCGGATCAACAAACGAACGGGTGATATCGTTTTTATATCCCTGCGGGATGACAATCAGATTTTTGATGTTGTGCTCTTTGATGTAATTCGTAATCGTCTCATTTGTCGTAACGTTTTTAATGGTAAGGACACCGGTTTTGTCCAGGATATTAACGAAACTCTGTGACATATCCGTATTATCAAGATCTTGAACGTACAACGTGTATTTGCTTTCGCCCATACCTGAGAAAATCGCACCGAAAAGAAGTATCAGCATAATGGGAAAAAGCAAGGACCAAAACACTGTCCCTCTGCTGCGCGACCAGCTCCGGATGCTATAGATGAAATCAAGCCACACTATTTTCAAATTCATTTTTCAACATCCTCCGTGAGTCGTGCCCCCGTCAACCGGAGGAACACTTCCTCAAGGTTAGACCCTCTGATATCGACACCATCGTACTCAATACACTCATGACGAAGCTCTGAGAGGACCTCAAGGACTTTTTCTTTATAATCGATTTTTACCGTAATGTCTCCATTTCCGCTCGAGTGAACCTCAAATCCTTTCTCTTCTAAGTGTCGTTGTGCATCATGTGATTGGCAGTTTTTTATCGACAAGGTCGTTTTTTCACCGTATCGAGTGATCAGCTCTTGCAGTGATCCTTCTGCGATGATTTTTCCTTTATGGATGATTGCGATATGATCTGCCAAATGCTCAGCTTCTTCCATGTAATGCGTCGTGAGAAAGACGGTTTTTCCCTTATCCCGTAGGTTGGCAATCACCTGCCAGACCTCCCGACGAGCTTTCGGGTCTAACCCTGTTGTTGGTTCATCAAGGAAGACGATTTCAGGGTCATTCACAAGAGAGAGAGCAACACCTACCCGTTGTTTCAGCCCACCAGAGAGATTTCGATACAGTTTTTTTTCATGGGACCGAAGATCCATTGCATCGATGATTTCATTGATGTCCGCCCGTTTTTTATACAGTTTTGAAAAGTACGTCAGCGTCTCACGAACAGTAAATCGTTCAAAGGAATGAAATTCCTGTGGTAATATGCTAATGCGTTCTTTGATTTGGTTGAATCCTGTTTTTATGTCCGTGCCAAGAAGTTTAATATTACCAGCGGTAGGTGTTCGAATGGATTCTATCATTTCGACCGTGGTTGTTTTTCCTGCCCCGTTTGGCCCTAGGAAAGCGAAGATTTCTCCTTTCTTCACGGTAAAGGAGATATCATTTACTGCGGTAAGATCCTCATAGACTTTTGTCAGATGGGAAACCTCGATAGCAATAGTATTATTCTGCTCCTGGCCCGGGATGGCGATACGACCTTGTAAATGACAGGCTGGGCAGAAAACGACGAGGCGTTCCCCTGGGTTACCGTAGAAGGAAGCAATTTCCTTGCAGTTCGGACATTTGAATCGCTGCTCTATCATAGTCAATCTCTTATAATACTCGAGTATAAATTAAATACCAGTGATTAAAAACAGGTATTTAGGCTTTATCCTACTCAAGAAGTACTTTTTTTTGTAATTTCGTCTGGGAATCAAGGGTATAGATGATTGGTACACCGGTAGGAATCTCGACGTTCGGGATTTCCTTATCCGATATGTTTTCAACATATTTCGTAATGGACCGCAGACTGTTTCCATGGGCAACGATAAGTATGGTTTTCCCTGCCTGGAGCTCCGGTACAATATGGTTCTTATAATAGGGGATCGTTCGTTCACAGGTGTCTTTCAGGCTTTCGCCATGGGGTGGGTTGATATCATAGCTCCGTCGCCAGAGACGCACCTGAGCATCCCCATATTTCTTCATGGTTTCTGCCTTGTTCAACCCCTGGAGATCACCGTAGAATCGTTCTGCAAGATCAACGGATTGATAGATGGGGATCTCATTGTTCCGGTCACCGCTATACTGCTCCCACTCATGAATACGTTTTTCCTCATGATAAATGATCGGGGTTCGTGTATCTGATAATTCAAGCAAGATGTAATGCATGGTTTGAATCGCTCTCATCATATGAGAGACATAGATTGCATCAAATCGCATGTCTTTGAGTTTCTTTCCAGCTGCTGTTGCCTCCCGCCGTCCTTTTACCGAGAGGGGGACATCAACCCAGCCAGTGAACCGGTTTTCTAAATTCCATTGCGACTGCCCATGTCTGACCAATACCATTGTTGCCAGATTCATCACCTTCTTATACCTCATAGAGTGGATAATATTTCTCTTTCAGATATGCGATAAAGACTTTAGAATTTAACCCCTCGCCACAGGTTTTTTTAATGATTTCATCCGCAGTCATCAACGAACCGTAATGGTACACATGTTCGGAAAGCCAGTTTGCAATCGAGGTAAAAGTACCCTGAGCGATTTCATCCTGAAACATCGCATGCTCCTTTGAGAATTGTCTAAAGAGCTGTGATGCGTAGATGGTGCCAATGGCATAGGTAGGGAAATACCCAAACTCTCCTCCACTCCAATGCATATCCTGCAATACTCCTTCCCGGTCGGTTTTCGGTGTAATCCCTAAAAAATCAGTTACTTTTTGGTTCCAACATTCTGGTAACTCCGCGACCGTGATCTTCCCGTCAAGAAGGTCAAGTTCCAATTCGAAACGCAAGATCACATGAAGACAGTACGTTAATTCATCAGATTCCACTCTGATCAACGATGGTCTGACTTGATTAACAGCATGATACCAGATTTCATTACTCATGCCTTTGCAGGAGTCCGGTGCGATTTTCTGAAACGCTGGTGAGAAAAACGTCCAAAACGGTTTACTTCTCGCAATCATATTTTCCCAGAACCTGGACTGTGATTCATGCATCCCCAGCGAAGGAGCATCTGAGATTACCGAGTCTTTGTATTCTCCTTTCAGAAGACCGAGTTCATAGAGCCCATGACCAGCCTCATGCATGGTGGAGAAAAAAGAAGACAAAAATCCCTCACGTTCATAGTTCGTGGTGATTCGTACATCGTCATCTCCCATTGATGTCGTAAACGGATGGGTGGACACGTCAAGACGTGCTCTGTCAAACGGGAGATTCATATGGGTAAGAAGGATGTGGCAGAGTTCCGTCTGTTGTGCTACATCAAGTTTCATCTCCACTGGTTGTTGTTTTTGATAGATGGTACTCGACGTAATTTTCTTTAAAATCTCCACCAGCTGAGCCCGCAAGAAGGAAAACTCTTTTCGTAAGATATCAACAGTCATTCCTTCCTCATAATCATCAAGCAAGCTGTTATATGGATGACCGGGGAGTTTGACGTACTCACAGTATTGTTTTTCCAGTTCAACGATTTTTTCAAGATGGGGTCTAAACAAGGAGAACTTGTTTTGTTCTCGGGCCTCCTGCCAGACCATGAACGCAAGTGAAGTTGTTTTTGACATTTTTTCGATGAACGCTGAAGGAAGCTTTCGTGCTTTCTCAACATCACGATGTAACTTGGTAACAACAATCCGGTCTTTTTCTGAAAGCTGGTCTCCAGCATCGCGGAGTTTTTGTAGATGGTTATAGAAAGTATCTGAAGTCACCCGCTCATGAACCAATCGTGAGATAAGAGAAAGCTGTTCTGCTCGTTCTTCACTGCCTTTCAGCGGCATATAGGTCATCTGGTCCCACCCCAGCAGTGCACCAATACCACCAAAATGAGACAGTTCTTTTTGTTCCTTGTAGATGAAATCCAATGATTCCTTCATAGTATTCTCTCCTTAATTATATGTTAATCTCAAGGCCAACCGGACAATGATCCGACCCAGTCACCTGTTGAAAAATGAACGCGTTTTTCACCTTTGGGAGAAATTCCTTGTTGACAAAGAAATAATCGATTCTCCAGCCAACGTTGCGTGCTCGTGCACCAGTTTTCAGATCCCACCAGGAATACTGATTCGGCTCTGTGTTGAACAATCGGAATGTATCGACGTACCCATGGTCAATGAATGTGTCAATCCATGCTCGTTCAATTGGCAAAAACCCGGAGATGTGCTCGTTTTCCTTCGGTCGCGACAAATCGATTTCTTTATGGGCGGTGTTGAAATCCCCGCAGACGATAATATGGTGGTTTTGTTCTCTTAGGTTGTCTGCGTAGCTGAGAAACTCGTCATAAAAATCAAGCTTGTATTGGAGCCGTTCTTTGTTTTTTTTCCCATTAGGAAAATAGATGTTGAACAACGTAAATGAAGGAAACGTGGTAATAAGGATACGTCCTTCGCTATCGAACTCTTCTCCCCCAAACCCCTTAGTGATCGACAGTGGTTTACTTTTTGAAAATGTTGCAACACCGCTGTACCCTTTCCGCTCTGCTGGGTTCCAGAATGTATGGTACCCTGGCATGTTTCTCAATTGCGGTGAAAGCTGCTCCGGTGTTGCTTTTATCTCCTGAAGACATAAAATGTCTGGGGATTCTTTCAAAAACCAGGTAAAAAACCCTTTTTTCTCTGCAGCTCTAATCCCATTGACGTTCCAGCATAGTAGTTTCATCAGCTGATGCCCCCTCTCTTCTTTGTGGAGAAACTAGGTATTTCCTTTTGCCTTTATATGGTTTCGAATAGGTTGTTATACTGTGCGTTGGATGAGTGCGATGTAAAACCCATCAGTCCGGTCTGTATCAGGCCAGTATCGTTTTTCTTGCAAGAGACGAAAATCATCATGGTTCTTCAGAAATTGTTGTCTTTGAGTTTCTCCTTCTGAAGGCAAAACACTGCAGACGGAATAGACCATGGTTCCCAGCGGTTTCAGTAGCGAACAATACCTTTCGAGAAGGTCGTGTTGTACATGTTTAAGTCGGTCCAAATCCTCTGAAGTCAGTTTCCATTTAATATCAGGATTCCTCCGTAGCGTCCCTAGCCCTGAACAGGGGACGTCCAGAAGGAGCCGATCTGCAGTGCCTTGCATCCTTTTGTATTTTTTTGAGGAGGTAATCAACCGTGTTTCAATGGTGTCAACACCTGCCTTTGTCGCCCGTTTTCGAAGTTCTCGTAACCTCCATTCCTGGGTGTCTAAGGCGATGATTTTACCTTTGTTTTTTATCAGTGCGGCGAGGTGTAATGTTTTGCTGCCCTCCCCTGCGCAGGCGTCAAAGACGCGCATCCCTGGTTGTGGGTCAAGAATCCGACTGACCATCTGCGATGCAGCATCCTGGACTTCAAAGAGCCCTGCGTTGAAACTTGGTAATTTGAAAACATTTGTTTTTTCCCTGATTAAGAGTACATCAGGGTTCCCATGGATTGGCTCAGCGATGATTCCTTCTTTCCGGAGGATCACCGTTAGCTCCCTTGCTGTTGTTTTCAACATGTTTGCTCTGATGGTAAGATCAGGATTTTTATTTAATGCAGCAATTACTGGATCCCATCGCGTGCCCAGCTCTTTTTCTCCTTTGATATCCAGCCAATCTGGTAGTGATTCTCGTAGGGTTCTTGATGTCTTTGTATTTTCGATTCGTTGCAGCACCTGTGATACATCGAGTCCTCTTTTTTTCTGAAGCGCGGTGATATCCCCTTTTTTTGAAAACAGATAGATGGTGATAAGTTTCTCAAGCTCTTTTTCTTCTGCTGATGGCTCTTGACCGATGATGTACCACAATGGTCTCCACCATCGGATAATATCATAGACCGTCTCGGAGAATGCTGCTCGTGTGTCATCCTCCCATTCCGGATGACGTTTCATTGTATGCTGGATTGCCTTCGTCGCGTATACATTCTCCCAAAAGACTACCTGTAGTGTTTTACAGATCTCTGATGAGAGTTCGTTTAGTTTTTCTCGTAAGGGCAGCGTCATAGGCAGATTCCTCTCCGTGGTTTCTCTGTGATAGGTACTTGGTTAATAAAATCACGCTCATGCTCACACCACTCTTTTTGAGACTATCCGAATGAATACTTTCACTCACCCCTTGTGGAGTTATATAAGCCAGAACGGTCCTTACATGATTAATTGACTTTGAGATACGGAGGACATGCCAGTCCAACTGAACTGGCATTTCTGCCACGTTCTCTCTTCGATTGCATCCCATCCTATCTCTCTCCTCTTTTTTTCTTTTCATCCAAAAGAGTTTTATATATAAAATGAATAAAGATATGTAATCACAACCCAAAAATTGGAAGTGGTTTAGGAGGAGTACCTATTTCAGAAAAAATATGTGAGATGTGTAAACATAAGTTCCATCTCCAGGAGCATCAAAGCGGATTGGTCTTTGATGATAAATTTTTCATCTGTGAGGAATGCCGTACAAACACACCAGAACAAGAGATTATGGACTGGTCCCAAAGCACCATGCGCCCATCCGCCTCGGGGATGCCGATATCCCTATGGTTAATCCAAGAGCAAAACAAGAACAAACCACCGTTCTCAAGACGAAAAGAATAATGATTATCTCCAATACACGAACAAAACTGTATCAAAATCCTTTTTTATAGCTAGTCTCATGCTGGTACACTATGTTTATCATCAAACTCGGTGGCAGTGTCATTACCAATAAAGCAAAAGAATGCTGTTTCAAACAAGAAATCGTTGACCGACTTGCTGCTGAACTACGACATGCAAACAAAGAAGTAATTTTAGTACATGGCGCAGGCTCGTTTGGTCATATACTTGCGAAAAAATACAAATTAAATGACGGGTTCAAACAAAAAAATCAAATCGAAGGATTTGCCCGTACACAAGCCATGGTTCAGCAGTTAAACAACCTAGTCCTGACATCACTTCATAACCACAAGATCCCTGCCGTTTCCATCCCCCCACATGCAGTCCTTTCCCTTTCAAATCATACACTATCGCGAATGGATTACAATGTGTTCAAAAAGTATCTGGCCTTAGGATTCATGCCAGTGAGTTTTGGCGATGTCGCCATTGATAATCTCCTGGGTTTTTCGATTTGCTCTGGTGACCTACTCGTCGAGCTGCTCGCGGCAGAGTTCAAACCAGAAAAAGTCATTTTCGTCCTTGACGAGGATGGGTTGTATTCAACCAATCCAAAGACCGATAAAAAAGCCACCTTCCTTGAAAAAGTAACCGTAAAAGAATTAGAACAGCTCACAACACATCTGGATGCACATGCAGATGTGACAAAAGGCATGGACGGAAAACTCCACACCATTAAACAGATCGCCAGAACCGGTGTAGACACTATTTTATTGAATGGGAATATACATAACCGATTATATGATACCTTACAAGGGAAGAAGGTACGGTCCACGATCGTGTATGGAGATAAAATATGAGCCAGACAGAGGAAAGGAAACGTGAACACGTGCAAATCTCGTTAAAGGAAAATGTTGCCGCTCATCATAATTACTGGGATGATGTCCAGCTTATCCATAACGCGCTGCCAGAGATTAACGAAAACGAAATAGAACTATCAACCCAGTTGTTCGGAAAGAAACTCAAAGCACCACTGATTATCTCCGGAATGACCGGGGGGTATTCCGAAGGAAAAAAGATTAACGAGCATCTTGCTGCTGCTGCGTCAAAATTCCAAATCGGTATGGGCGTTGGCTCACAGCGCGCTGCGTTGGAAAATCATAAACTTACGGAAACCTTCAGTGTCATCAAGAATTATGATATCCCGTTAAAGATTGCCAACATCGGTGCATCTCAAATGGTTCTCTGGGATAAAAAACAGATCCTTGAGAACGCAGGAAAGATCGTTGAAATGATTGATGCAGATGTGCTTGCGGTGTGTTTAAACTTTTTACAAGAAGCGATACAGCCGGAAGGCGAGACACATGCAAAAGGTTGCTTTGCGACCATTGATATGCTTTCACGAGAGTTTGGTCGCCCGATTATTATCAAGGAGAGTGGTGCCGGAATCTCTGGCAAGGTTGCCCATCAACTAAAAAAGACAAAGATTTCCGGCATTGACGTCGGAGGTGCTGGAGGCACATCCTTTTCAGCAGTAGAATACTACCGTGCAAAAATAAAAGGAGACGCGCGTGACATGCGAGCTGGGCAGACGTTCTGGGACTGGGGGATCCCCACACCAACCTGCATCCTTGAGACTGGAAAAGCGACCAACTGGGAACTCCCTATTATTGCCACCGGTGGAGTTCGCCATGGACTTGATATCGCAAAAGCCTTGGTTCTTGGTGCAAACGCAGCAGGCATGGCACATGCGCTCTTGAAACCAGCGTTGAAGGATAAAAAATCCCTGGAGCTTGAACTTGATGTCATTACCCGGGAGTTACGGATTGCGATGTTTCTTGTAGGTGTTGACACCATTGAAAAGTTATCAACCGTGGAAGTAAAATATGGACTTACAGAATGAACTTCTGAAACGAAGCACGGTGTTCAATACCTATTGGCAGCAGTACTTACCATTAAAAAAACCTACAATGCTGTACGAGGCATCTCAACATCTCCCCTTTGCTGGTGGGAAACGCATCAGACCCTTTCTGGCCATGATATCCTGTGAAAGCGTTGCTGGTGATGCACAGAAGGCTCTGCCGTTTGCCGCCGGCCTTGAACTGATACATAATTTCACGTTGGTTCATGATGATATCATGGATCGGTCCCAGCTTCGACGAAACCTTCCTGCAGTACATGTCAAGTTCGGTGAACAAGCTGCCATTCTTGCAGGGGATTTGTTGTTTGCGAAATCCTTTGAAGCAATCCTGAATACCGCTGTTGATTTTTCAATCTTTAAACAATTACAGCAGGATTTTATCAACTGCGTCATTGCTATTTGCGAAGGCCAACAACTGGATATGGAATTTGAACAACGAAAAACAGTGACAGAGCAAGAGTATCTGGAAATGATTAGTAAAAAAACCGGTGCGTTATTTGAACTAGCTGGAAAAGGTGGCGGTTTGATTGGTGGGGGGAACCCACAAGAGGTTGCGGCGTTGAAGACGTACGGGATGGCACTGGGTTTCGCGTTTCAGATCTGGGATGATTACCTTGATATGAGCAGTACGACAACAACACTAGGCAAGGATATCGGCAATGATATCAGAAATGGGAAAAAGACACTCATCGCAGTACACAGTCTGTCTCAGGCGTCTGGGAAACATAAGAAACTGCTTGATGATGTTTTTGGGAACCGCACCGCATCAGATCATGATGTCATGAGTGTCTATGGTCTCTTCCGGGAACTTGGGTCGGTGGAGTATGCGCAGCAGCGTACGTTACAGTATGTCAACGAAGCGAAAGCTGCCATAACGGTACTGCCGCAGTCCGATGCGAAAGAACTCTTGTATCAACTTATCGAGTATACAGTTCAACGAGAAAAGTAACCATGTTCACTCGGAAAATTCAGACAGAGGCTCGGAAGTTCGCTTTGCAGAATGCGGTGGCATTCAACGGGAAAGCTAATGAAAAGGCGGTTGCCGGAAAGGTGATCGCAGCGTTGAAGAATAACGGGGTGACGCCCGCAGAGATTATCCCGGTTATCACTAGGGTTGTTGCAGAAATAAATGCTATGTCTGTTGCTGATCAGCTCGCTGAACTTACCGCACTTGCTCCTGAGCTCTTACAAAAAGAAAAGAAACAGAAGGATTTTTCTCTCCCCCCGTTGCCTTTTGCTGAGAACGGTAAAGTGGTGACGCGTTTTCCCCCTGAGCCGAACGGGTATCTGCATATTGGTCATGCGAAAGCAGCGATCATTGATTATGAGTACGCCCGGATGTATAACGGGAAGTTCATCGTGCGTTTTGATGATACGAACCCTGAGAACGCACACCTCCAGTTTTATGATGCGCAGAAAGAGGATTTACGCTGGCTTGGGATCCAATGGGATACCGAGTACCATACCTCTGATCATCTCCCGACTCATTACAAATTTGCTGAGCAGCTCATCAGACAAGGGGATGCATATCTATGCAAATGTACCTCAGAGGTGATCAAAGATGGCAGGTTTAATGCAAAGACCTGTGCGTGTCGGGAGGATCTCACCGGGCCTGTTGGTTTGGATCTGTGGAAGGAGATGCTTACCACCCGGGGGGTAAACGGGATTCTTCGGTTACGTGGTGAGATGACTAGTGATAATACCGCGATGCGCGACCCGACGTTGTTTCGAGTCATTGACACGAAGCATCCGTTGACCGGTGATAAATACCATGTGTGGCCGACGTATGATTTCGCTGGTGCTGTAGAAGATAGCATCAGTGGGGTGACCCATCCGTTCCGAACCAAGGAGTACGAGTTACGAGACCCCGTGTATTTCCGTATTCTGAGTCTGTTGAACCTGCGGGCGCCTCATCTGATGGAGTTTTCCCGGCTTTCGATTGAGGGGATGCCGGTGTCCAAACGTAAGATTAAACCACTCATCGAGCACGGAATGGTATCCGGGTTTGATGACGTCCGATTACCAACCTTACGTGGCTTGAAGCGACGGGGGATTGTCCCTGAGGCGATTAAACAATTCGTACTTCAGCAAGGGTTTTCAAAGGTGGAATCAGTTGTTGATTTCAGTTTGGTTGAATCCGTGAATCGGAAATATCTTGATCCCCGGGTGAAACGATACTATTTTGTCCCAAATCCTGTACAACTCTCAGTTGTTGGTGCACCGAATAAAACCGTAAAACTGTCGTTGCACCCTGATGCAACCATGGGTGATCGAAGTATCCATACCGGTTCATCGTTTTTCATACCAAGAGACGATGCGCAGAAGATGAAAACAGGAGACATCTTCCGGTTGAAAGGATTATACAATGTGAGGATAACAAAAACTGGTACTGTGCTTACCGGGACCTACGCCGGAGAAGAACTCATCCCAGAGACTGCGAAGATCCAATGGACAACGGATGATCATATCCTGCTTACGGTTATTGTCCCTGGGCTTATTTTCAAAGGAGAGACCTACAACCCTGATAGTCTTTCTGAGCTAAAGGGGTATGCAGAGACCGCGGTTTCTGAGATTCCTGTTGGGGAGATCGTCCAGTTTGAACGCGTTGGATTCGTACGACTTGAAAAACAGAAGAACGACCTCATCGGCATCTTCACACATAAATAAATTTTTTTTATTGTTTTGTAAGATTTTCAGTAAATCCTCCCGCGACAGACGTGATAGTAAGAATGCTGTTGTTCTGGGAAAAAATATAGTCGTACTTCCCAGGGAAATACGTGTCAATGACCAATATGTCATTGGCAAGATGCCAGGTGCCGGGGATACGACTCAGTCCCATGTTCGTGGTAACGTAGGAGTCGTTTTCGTAGAAGATCCTGGTTTCCGTATACGTATTATCACCCATTGGGTTTTGTTTCAGTTCCGATATCCACGTTCCAATAAATTTATTTCTCTCATTGTCAACTTGATTGCATCCACTCAAACCCGCAATGATGAGGAGAAAAAGAATTCCGATGATCATAGCTTGTTTTTGCATGTGATTTCTAAATCTGAATCGATGATTTCATTCTTTCTCTTTTCAGCTCATCCTAGGGATATCGTAGGGTTCTTGTGCTGGATGCCAATCTATATTAATCCAAGATCTAAATAGAAGCTTTCCATGTATCAGCTTCGGTAGTCTTCTTGCCTCATTCCAATAATTCCCCTTCCATCTATTGCAGAAACACATATTGAAAAATGCATCATTTTTATTGTCAAGGAATGTATTATTGTAAATACGATTGAATAGGGAACCAAAAAGCAAGAGACCAGTGTGATTGTTTAATCTCAGAGAGTTATTAGAGATAATATTCCTCCCTGATAAAATCAAGGAGATACCATTATAATTATTCGAATAAATTGAATTTTCCATGATAGTATTACGGAAAGAGTCAACTATGAAGATACCTGCTGAACTATTATACCCAAAGAATACAAACAAAACATCAAAAAGGAAATACAATTGATTATTCCCTTTTAGAATGTTTCTAGAGATAATACTGTCATAGCAGGAAATAAATGTAATACCATGGTATTTATTCTCACTGATGTTGTTTTCTGAAATGACGTTATTAAAAGAACTTTGAATGAATAACCCATACAAATTAGCTGTTAAGGTGTTCTCTGTTATGCTACAGTTATCAGATATTAGGAGTTGAACACCAACTGTAGTGTTTGAAATATCCTGATTTTTAACACTGATGTTATTACAGTGAACAACGATGATTTGCCCAGCATCTTCGTCAATAACCTGGTTAGATTTAAATTCCAAATAGAGCAGTGATTTACCGTTGACCGTGTTATTACTGACAGTATTATAAAGTGCATCTTCAAATACAAAAAGACCACTATTCAGAAAAGAATTATCAGAAATGATATTATCACGACTCTGTTGGAAAATTAAACCATAGAGACAATCGACTAAAATGTTTTTGGAAATTGTATTGTTGTTACAGTATTGTAGTTGAATTCCAGAAACACAATTTGAAATATTATTATTTGTAACTAAGTTACCCTGCGGATCATGTATAATTCGTATAGCATACCAAATAAGATTGGTGATTTTGTTTCCACTAATAATGTTATCATTACCACCGATATCTAAACCTCCGTTGTCCGTGTTGTTGATAATGTTATTTGAGATAGTGTTATTATTAGAATCTACTACCCTGACAGCACACCCACCACATCCTTCAAAGATGTTTCCCGATATATTGTTACTGTGAGAAGTGTTTGGAAAACCAAATCTATTAATCTCGATTCCGTCTTCTCCATTTTGGATTCGAAAGCCACTAATTGTAACCCCACTTGCAAACACTGTAGCAATGTGTTTATCTCCACCATAATAAGATTCATTCGATTTAATAATCGTACTATGTTTATCCTCACCTATCAAATTAATAGATGTATTGAGTATTAATCTCTCATAATATGTACCAGAAAATACAAAAACAGTATCTCCATCTGATGAGTCATTGATAGCATCCTGGATCTTTGTATAGTTCCCTGGACCACTCCCACCAACATACAACCAGGTCCCTCTTGATGCTGGTAGTGGTTTCTCAGTATCTTGTGCAATCGTTGGTGTAATACAGGTTCCAACGAACAAGAGAATGATTCCAATCGCCAACCATTTCGTTTTCATTTAACTTACCTACTTCTTCAATTTAATATGTCCTTTTTTGATTTATCATAAGGTCTTATATTCTATCAAGGAAGAATCCAAGAACAGGTTAAAATGAATGCAAAAAAGACACTAATGGTAAAAATAATCATTCCCATAAAATTTAATAAAGAGGCATCGTTTTTCCAATAAAGTATATTGCCTAAATATCCAAATTGAAATAAAATTGAACAAATAATTGGGAAATGCGAATCTATTGTACTTTCATTTTCGCAATCACACTCAGAGTTCTGTAACTGAGTTATTTCTCCATTGAGTGTTGCATCCTTTTCAATAACAGCAGATATTTCCTGTTGTGTCACTGGATTAATTAATTGATACTGCCGAACCATTGATTGCATCTTTGACTTACTGATGAACTTTGAGAGAATAAGACCGATGAAATACAGCTGCTTGAGTTGATTCTTTGTTAAAACAGGAATCTCTGATACTGGGAATATCCCTCTACTCATCTGGGATTCGAGGATGATTCGTTGTATCTCCTTGTTGTTGGCAATATCAATGATGGTTTGGAATAACAACTCTCTCTGATTGATTCTCTCTTTGATAAGATTCTGTTGAGAGGTCTGGACTGTTTGATACCCAACCACATTACTCAATGAACCCAGAACAAGAAGAACCACCGCAATAATACAAACACCAATAAGAGGATATTTCTTCATCTGTTTCCTCCCTCTACAGAATTATAAAGAACCTTACGTTATATAAATCTTTGGAGATACAAAACAACATCCCCCTCTCACCCCTCTCTTTTGAAGCAAGGTATTTAAGCACTAACCTGATTTCATATCCTTGCAGGGATGCAAAATAAAAGGATGGGAACAACTATGCGATTCCTTAAAAATATAGTCATAACGCTAGTTTTATTTGTAAGCATCGCAGTCACGACGTGTACTGCTGCGCCAGACATCAAACCAGAAGCAAATATGACCACGATAGCAGTCATCATCACCGTCGTTGCCTTACTGCTCGCGTTCTTCTTCCTCATGGGTGGCGTCAAATACGTTACCCCAGAAAACGTGCTAGACACCGAGATACGAAAAAACCTCTACGAGTATATCGACGAATACCCGGGGAGCCATCTCCGTGAAATTGCTAGAGAACTTGACCTCAAACCAAGCAACGCGGCCTGGCATCTTAGAAAACTAGAGCAAACCAACCTGGTCCGAAGCAGAGCAATCGGCGGAAAAAAAGTCTACTACCTCGTCGAAGGTGGCATCGAAGTAAAACAACGAGCGGTCGCAGAATCAATCCTACGGAACAAAAACGCAAGAGACATAATGGCCTACCTCTCAGACCACCCAGGCAAACACCTCCTCGAGATCGCCCATGCTCTTACCATCAACCACCATGTCGTCAAATGGCATATCAACAAACTCTACGAAGCTGAGCTCATCGAAGGAGACACCAGCAACTCCGCGTACCCTATCTACTACCCCACAGAAATAGGAAGACAATTCATGGATAACTATACCGAGTACCTAAAAACAACCGTTGGAAAGGCAGCTTAGATCCTGCCGACATCAACGACTTCTACGTTATCGACTTTCTTTATTTTCCCAAGTTTTTCCACAATGGGATCCAGTCCCCCCTCGACATCAGGGACTGCGACGGTCACATCAAGACCTCGGAGGCCAAAGGCGATTTCCTTTATCTCCACCCGGCCGAGCCGAGCTGGTTTCTGAACTACTTTCTTCACCTCAGCAGAAATCGAGTCCATATCCTTATCACTTACCACACCATCAGGCATGAGACGAATAAGCGCGATTACTTCCCCCATCAACACATCCTCCTATGGTCCTCTGAATCCACATTTCGGACAGATATAAACAACACTTTGCTCTCTGCAGTTTGAGCATCGTCCAATCACGACTTCGCAGGTTGGGCATTGGAACGTTGTCGAGCCTTGTTCAAGTAAGCCTTTTCCGCATGAAATGCATCGATCAGCTTTTTTCATAGGGAAAGCTGTATACCCTACCTATTTTTAAACCTGACGCCCCACTTTCTTGGAGTATTACCCTTCTTTTTTACTCACGGTTTCTAAAGAAAACGAGGTGATTGATTTAAAAATCCGGTACTGAAAAATCGCTCCAAAAATCACGTTCATATGATAGGTGATAAAGCGGAATAATAAGACAAAGACGCCAAGTAGATACTGATTGGACGCGCCAAGCAGCACCCCGTACAACGCGGCCATCCCCAGCTCTGTAACCCCTGAACTCCCCGGCGTCGTCGGAAGCATCACAATGATCAATAACAATGCCTGTGCAGCATAGGATTCGATAAAAAACGGGGGAAGACCCAACGCAAGTAAAATCATCGAAGGGATCATAAAACCAGTACACCACATCAGCACCGTTAACCCACCTGCGCCCAGAAATGATTTCTTTCCCTCGGTCAAAAAAAGCACCATGCTGTTATGAAAGTTATCAATCTCTCGACCAATTCGATTGACCACCTTCGTACTCCGCTCTTTTTTCTTCGAAAAACGGCTGATACGCTCGCCTATCCAAATCGTCAATTCCTTAGTTTTATCCGGGTATTTTAATGCTAGCGCAAACAAAGCAATGCCCGTGATAAATATGATGACACCTATGGTAAGTCCATAGCTAATCAATTGTATTTCAATCCTATCTTTAAAGACATAAAAACCAAAGGGGACAAGTATCAATATAAAGATTGCATCAATCAGTCGTTCACCAAAAACTGTAGCAGTCGCACTACCAGTACTAAGCCCGTCTTTATTGAGCAAATAAATACGCACGGGCTCGCCCCCAGCAAGGGATGGGGTCACACCTGCGAGAAACTGGTTTGCGATTACAATCTTTGTTGCTTCCCATAGAGTGATCCGCACGTTTGGATCAATGACATGACTCAGAACCTTTATCCGTGCACCCCAGATGAACCAGTATAACACGTTCAATAACACCGCGGCACCAAAGAATAAAAAGAACTCAGCGCGAAACGACACTTTCGACAGATATTGGATTGTTTGCGCATCGATGGTAAAATACAAGATCAACACAATGATTGCAAAACTCAGTGCGATACTTACGAAAATGGAGATTTTTGTTTTATTGAATTTCTTTTTCTCGTTCGTCAACAAAAAAGGTTATTTTCAAGACGCTATAAGTCTCTTGTGGTTTATTCGACAGTACCTTGATAAAAAACCTTATGTCCCCCCATTGATTACACTCCTTGTTAGTGTGGTTCTATGAAAAAATTACCCTTTAGTAAATACCTTAAGACCATGCGCTACGCAGCAACAAATTATGTTACAAAAGAATGCATCTATCCGTTCTACGCCTCTTTTAAGGTCACCCATGTTTGTAGTCTGAAATGTAGCTTTTGTAATGTCTGGAAAGAGAAAACACCGGATCTTAAAAAAGAAGAGGTGTTCAAGGTTATTGATAATATCGCGAACTCAAGCATCGTTGTCCTCAGCCTTGAAGGAGGAGATCCGCTCGTACGAAAGGATCTTGGAGAAATCCTGCAATACGCCCATAAAAAACCATTCTACCTCTTTTTCACCACCAACGGCCATCTTCTTGACAAACGACCGATGAACGAGTACGGGAAACACATCGACTATCTCCATATCAGCATCGATGAGGGACATGGCAACCTTGCTTTCTTTGACCGACTGCAGGAATTCCAAAGCTACGGACCAGAGATCTGCATCCAAATCGTTGTGACAAAGGAAACACTCCCTGCACTTGAAGAAAAAGTCAAACGAGTCTATGATGTAAATGCACGAACCGTCATCATGCCAGCTTGTCACCTTGACGGAACAGACGATTTCTATCCTGACCCACAAGACTTCCGAGCAGAAATACTCCGATTGAAAAAGACATACCCAAACACCATCACCACACCAAAAGGATTTTTAGATAACATCAACAAACCACATGGGTGCTCCACATCCTCAGTCATCATAGACTCAGACGGCGGCCTGTTCTATCCCTGTCGGACCGTGGGAAACCATCTCTACAACTTTACGGAAGGCTCATTTATGGAATTTCTGAAAACATCAGAAGCAAAAAAAGCACGGACCACCATGAATGAATGCAAACGCAGCTGCGGGTGGTACCAGTATTTTGCCACCGACGTATTCGCGTCACCTCGCTCCCTGTATTCCTCAATTAGCCCCTACATCCTGAAATAAACCCTCTACTGTTTTTTTGGTAACTCTTATGTAGCAATCTGTGGTTATACAACACAACGAGACTTGGTTGTCATGAAAATACTCTTCACCACAGAATCATATTACCCGATCATTGACGGTGGTGCAATAGCACAACACCGCATCGTCCATGAGCTCATTGACAAAGGACACGACGTCCGGGTGATCGCCCCAAGTTTCTCCTTCAAAAACACGATCGAAGACGATAACGGATCAACAATCTATCGTCCGAAAGCATTTCTCCTTCCCTTTTACATGAACAATAAATATCATTTCGCTCCCCTGCCGTTTCTGTATGTGAAAAAGATCCTTGATACCTTCAAACCAGATGTGATCAATGTCTGCTCCCCGTATCCAATCAGCATCTGCGCAATTATCTGGGCGAAAAAGAAAAACATCCCACTCGTCGGCTCCATCCACATCCTGCCTGAGAACATCCTTGCCCCGTTCTTTGCCTCCTCGTGGTATCCAACGATGGTGAAATACACCTGGTCCTATCTCATCTACTTCTACAACCTAGTGGATTGGGCAACAGTCCCAACCAAGACCGGAGCAGCCATGTATCAAGAAAAAGGACTAAAAACACCAATCATTCCCATCTCAAATGGGGTGAACACCACCCTGTTCAAACCAGACAACAAAGGCCAGTATCTTCAGAAACGATTCAACCTCCCAAAAAAACCACTGGTCCTCTACACCGGGAGAATCAACCAAGAAAAAAACGTTGACGTGCTTGTAAAAGCAATCCCCCTGGTCCTTAAGGAAGTAGACGCGTATTTCCTCTTCTGCGGGTCCGGTGGTTTAAAACCAGAGATGATGAAATTAACACAGGACTTAGGTGTGGATGCTCACACGACGTTTATCGATTTCCTTGACTGGGCTGATTATCCGAACATCTACCCCCTAGCTGACGTCTTCGTCATGCCCGCTGAGTCAGAACTCCAAAGCATTGTCACCCTCGAAGCGATCGCCTCCGGGGTTCCACCCGTGGTCGTCAATAAAGGAGCGGTCCCTGAACTTGCCATCTCAGGAAATGGATTGGTCTTTGAGCCAAAAGATAGCGGCCAGCTTGCTGCCAACATCATCACCATCCTCTCCGATAAAAAACTCAGAGACACCATGAAAAAGAAAAGTCTTACGCTTAGTAAAAAACACTCGATGAGTTACGTCGGATCCCAGTACGAACAGGTCTATAAAAAAGTCCTTGAACAATATAAAAACAAATGATTCGTTATTTTTTAACTATGAGATGTTGATCAATAAACGTCCAATTAACGCTATAGACCTCAGCCCAATGAACTTCTTCGTTGTCCTGATTAACGGTGGCATTCCGATAGAGAAGTTCAAACGGCTCTTGTTTGAACTTCAGATATGACTCATTGGTCATATAGAAACTCTGAAGCACTTGAACATTCACGGACATGTCCCGCATCACATCATCGATGAGCACATGAGTCACCCTAGGATTGTTTCCCTTGGCATCGAAATCAGCAACACATCCTACCCAAGTGTCACACGTCCAGGACTCATTTGTCCCCTCAAATGTCGCGTTTATCCCTTCTGCCCACATCATCTTGGATAACCGCAAATCGGTGGCAATCATAGTCGTGTTTCTATCAAGATTGTTCTGTATCCAGTCGATAGTATTCGCAGTCTCATTCGGGATACTTTCATCCATCCATTCCAACGACGTGTACACCGGGTAGACAGCGACTGCGTTTGAAAAAACCAAGCCGAAAACGACGAGGACGAACAACACCTGAATCGATGGAGATGACAACTGTTTTTTCAATGATAACGATACCTTGTGTTCTCTGTATCTGAAGAAATACAATACGCCGACTGCAGCGAAAAGACAGGCAGGGACCGTCAGGTATTCGACATGACGATCAGGGAACAAGGTGGTATTCACCGTCACCAGTGAATAAATAAATGATGAAAGGATCGCGCATAACCACGCCTGGAAAAACCAGCGATTCTTCACCTCTTTAAGATACTCGACACCTAGGCACCCAAACCCGATGAATAAAAGCATAGGGATCGAATACAGTATCGAAAGGGGCTTCATCCGCACGCCGCTTACCGGGAAGTTCACAAATAAGAACATGATTTCCGCAGATAAAATAAACACAAACCCCGCTGTAAAATAAATCAACGCGCGTCTCCGTGAGTAAGCAGGATCGAACATACGTGTTTTTTTAAGCTGATGCATCCAGGCTGGTGTATTTTTTTTCAATGCAG
>DATLAF010000210.1:0-4191 GCA_035527635.1 Thermoplasmatota archaeon
TATTGCAGATAAAAATATCATCTTTAGGAAGCATTAATACTTTACATTTTGGACAAAATTCCATGTTTAACCCTCTCGAATGCATCCTTTACGATCTCAGCATGATCGAATGCTAATGATGGTAACTTGTTCACCTTGAAAAACTTTGCACTGATTGCGTCATCACCAGCGCTCAATTCTCCATCAGTTCGTTTTAGAAGATAGGCGATTGTCACGGTATGTCCTCGAGGATCACGATGGGGATCTGAATAAACACCAACTAATGAGAGAATATTTGTTTTCAGGCCGGTTTCCTCAAACATTTCTCGCAGCACTGCATCCTCGGTATTCTCGCCGTATTCCACAAAACCTCCGGGAAGGGCCCATGATTCCTGAAACGGTTCGTGTTTCCGCTGTACAAGAAGAACGGAGTCGTCCTCAAAAAGAATCCCATCGACAGTAAGCGAAGGCGTTCTTGGTTTCATCGGAACAAGAAACGGAGGAAGAGTATAAAGATTTAACCGGATGTAACATAATTCACCTAAGAAAAAAAAGAATCAAATAGGCAAAGATGGTAAAAGTATATACAGTAACATTCGAAATTATTTAACAGTTTTACTAACAGTATGATAGATGTACCATAGGGACAATAAGAATAAGACCCATCATTGTTTTTTATCGTTTCAATTGAATGGTCACTTCATTGATATTGTGTACGCCTTTCAGCGACCCAACCATCCCAAGAACTGTTTTCGAAATGATCTGCTCAGGAAACTCTGTAAGTGGTATATTTTTCCCATTCACTGAAATACAAAGACAGGGCACCGATGGCTTTACCTTCAGATATTTTTTGATGATGGTCATCAGTTCTTTAAAATCATCGTTATACGTGAAGATGGTGTTTTTCCGTTTTTTCCCTGTCCCTACCTGTATCTTTGGTATATTTTGGTCATTCGTTCCTTCAATGAACACAATGTCATAGCATCCAAATCCTAAGATTCTTCGAATGATCTCAGGTGTACTCATGGTTTTTTGAAAAAGAAAATCTGTCTCACAACCAGAGGAGAAGACAACAAGGGAAGCACCAGCATCGTGATGTCGCCAGGTATCCTTGTTCTTCGTATCCATCGAAATCGATTTCTTCGTCTGTTTTACGGTTGCTACTTTGTATCCTTCGTTTGTAAACTTGGAAACAAGCTGCACCAGTAGTGTCGTTTTCCCGGTATCAGAATCTCCATAGACCCCTACAATAATCGGTATGGACATACAGGATTGTAACACAGAAGACTGTTTAGGTTTTACTATTCCGACGAGAGGTAAATAATATAACCAACGTGTTATTATCACCCGCTCAAACCATGAACCAACAGAGTAGGATCTTATCAACGGTTAGCCTTATTCACGCTATCAATGATGGATCCGTAGCAGTTATCTCAATTCTGTTTCCTATTTTTAAGGACCTCTTCCAATTAAGTTATACACAAATCGGTTTCATCACTGGTGGAGGACTGTTTATTACCCTTGTTGCACAGTTGTTTCTAGGCAGAATCGCTGATGGAAAAAACGTCAATTCGTTTCTTCTTACCGGACTGTTGTTAACCTCTGTTTCTCTTCTTCTCCTTTCCTTTAGTAATGGATTTATCGCCCTTCTGTTTTTGGTTTTTTTTATGAGATTTGCCACCTCCTTCTTTCATCCAATAGGAATAGGATGGATTTCTCGAACCTACAAAAAAGGAAGGTTAGATTGGGCAATGGGTATACAGAGTGGGTTTGCAGATCTGGGGGCGTTTCTTGCCATTCTTACAACACTTTCCATCGCACAACTCAGCGGTTGGAACGTCCCGTTGTATGGCTGGGCATGCATCTGCTTTATAGGTCTGTTAATGAGCCTTGTTTTAACACATCAATTAACGAAAGAATCGGTTATCGTTCCAAAACCGAAGCAGAAACATTCTGCAGGGGGGATGGCAACAGATGCGTTTAAACGAATACGGGCGATCCGCTTACTTATCCCTGCGTTTATCATCAGCGGTGGTGCCTGGGGTGTTTTCATCACCTATTTTCCTCTGCTTCTCACTGAACAAACCACATTATCTCTACCGGTGATTGGGTTTTTAGTTGCCCTTTGGATGGGGGTCGGAAGCGTTACTTCACTAGCCTATGGTAAGATACGGTCCTACATCCATCGGAAAAAACTCCTTGTCCTATCCTATATCACAATTGGATTCCTCAGTTTGTCCCTTGTGTTCTTCGTTCATATTGTTGTTCTGATGGTGGCTATGATCCTGCTTGGAGTCGCGGTTTTTCTTACGTACCCTGCCTTGTTCTCTTTCGTCTCAGAGGTGACCGATGAGTCTGTTGAGGGATGGATGTTTGGTATTACGTTCACGTTCCAGACTGGTGGGGGCGCTATTATTCTGTTGCTAGGCGGGGTGTTTTCTGATCTTTTTGGGATCTGGATACCGTTTGCGTTACTAGGTTTGTTGTCTCTGCTGTTATCATTGGTTTTATTGTATAATTATCGAAAACCTTTCGCACAAGCAATCTAGCGAAGAGAAAACCAAATAGCGCGGTTGTTGTTTACCCCTCGACATGCAAAAACACGCTCTTGGTCTTTTTATTTCCATTATCGCGGTTTCCTTTGCATCTATCTTTATTCTCTCCTGTCAGGCTCCTGCGTTAAGCATCGCGTTTTATCGACTTTTCTTCACGACTCTCCTTCTTGTTCCTCTTATCTTGATTCGCAAAAAGACCAGAGAAGAACTACGCGCTCTTCCTCGCAGCAGTCTGTTTCTTATGATGGTGATCGGTGTTATTCTTGCCGCACACTTTTCACTATGGATTACGTCATTGAAGATGACCTCGGTGGCAAGCTCGGTGATTCTTGTTACCGCTCATCCAGTGCTTGTTGCTCCGGTCTCATTTTTTTTTCTGAAAGAAAAACTCGCCTTGGTAAATGTTCTAGGGATTGTTATTTCCTTAACCGGGGTTGGTGTTCTGGTTATCGGTAATTATGGATATGCTGCCTTCGGTCTTGATTCTGTTGAAGGAAATATTCTTGCGTTGCTTGGAGGGATTGCTGCAGGATTATATATTTTAGGTGGCAGAAAAACCAGGAAAACCGTTTCGACGGTTACGTACGCTTTCGTAGTCTATGCAGTTGGCACCATTACCTTGTTTTTCATTTGTCTGATGCTTAGCGCGCCGGTGTATAATCTTGTTCCAACTGATTATGCTATTATTCTTCTTATGGCAGTGGTTTCCGGGATCTTTGGTCATACTCTCTATAATTGGTCATTAGGCTACATTCGCGCATCGGTCATGTCTGTCGCCCTTCTTGGGGAACCGATAGGGTCTTCCCTGCTTGCGTACGTTATCCCCTGGATTCATCAAGAACCATCTCTTTATACAATTGTTGGTGGTTGCGTCATCTTGGTTGGGATTTATCTTACCGCACGAACAATCAAAGAGGCTGATTTATTAGAAAATGTTTAAAAAGAGTATCTTTTTCACGCTCTCTAATGACAATAAAAACAAATAAAATTCTAACCGCAGTAATTGCAATTGCTATCATCGCATCCGTTGCAGTCCTAGTATATGTCAATTTACCGAAACAAGCAGAGACCTTATTAGAGGACAATACACCCCATAACACTATCCCTCCAGTGCTCACTCTTATCTATGATGACGAGGAAAAAAATTTTACCCTTGCTGAGCTTGAGCGATTAGAACCCTATACCAAAAAAGGAGGTTATCGAACCGAATCCGGATTTATCAAAGGGATGGGAAATTATACAGGAGTTAATATCACCACCCTTATAAAGACGATCGATTCTGTTCCTTTACAATATATTATACAAGTTATTTCAGAAGACGGAAATTTATCCTACAATTATTCAACCATCCTTGGGGACGTTACTCTCTATGATTCGAATAATGGCTCAAATCCGAACCCTATCGGAAAAGGGAATATGACGATGGTGCTTGCCTACCAATATGAAGGCAATTGGTTAAATGAAACTAGTGATGGAAAACTGAAAATCGTGTTCCTTGATGAAAAAGGATCTATAACAAAAGGTTCTCTTTGGTGGAAAAAGGTAACCTCGATTCGAATCATTACCGAATAGCATAGAAACACTCTAAAAAGAAAATAATCTTCACCATCGGAAGGTATTTCTTGTTCTATAGTATTTCATGGTTAAAACGATGAGA
>DATLAF010000211.1:0-3267 GCA_035527635.1 Thermoplasmatota archaeon
GGGGAAAAAGGAGTATTTGTTCAGGGTCATAAAAACGATATGTTTTACTCATCTCTTCATCTAAGAGATGTGTATCTGTTGTCTCCTGATATAGATAGCGATATTTTATTGTGATTTAGGTATTACTCAGACAGGCTCTATTGTGAAATATTTTGCGAAACGAGCATCAAACAAAATGATCAATGAGATCATCCGCTGGCTGGAGTATCATGAGAAAACCAAAGAGAAAATCGCAATTGTCGGTGCACCGTTCATCCTTTCATTTGTTATGAAAAAGTTAGAAAGAGAAGGACGAGGTTTTAATTTCGGGGAACGAGGCGGGGTCGCGACTGGTGGTGGTTGGAAGGCATACGAAGGTGTCCGCGTTCCAGTGGTGGAATTCCGTAAGCAAGTCGAAAAAGTCCTTGGTATCCCTGAGAAATTCTGTGTTGACATTTATGGTATGGTTGAAGGAAACGGCTGGCTGGTCCACTGCCCTGAAGGCCATTACCTGCATGCACCCTATTCATACTACAAATCATTAGTTCTTGATGATGAGTACAAGGCGATTGGCTATGGTGAATGGGGCAGGTACGCATTTCTTGATGCTGCTGCTTTTAGTTACCCTGGTTTCGTCATTTCAGGAGACAAGGTACGGATGCTAGAGCACTGCCCAGTCTGTGACCGTCCCGGTCCAGTGCTTGAACCAGAAATTAAACGAGCCGGTGGCGAAGAGATCCGAGGATGCGCTGAGGAAGTACGACGGATGCTTTCTGCGGATCTTGGGAAAGAAACATAATATGCTACGAAGAAAAAATAAATGAAGAAAAGATAACATGGATATATCTTTTCCGGGTGGTATTGGTATGGTTAGTTTCCATGAGATGAAAGACCGAGAATACATCCCCCAAAAAATCTATCTGAAATTGATGATCGGTGGTGGATTATCTCTAACGAAGGTATTGTTGACGAGGCCTAGTGATCTAAAAAAACTCCGGACGATCCATGGTGGTGAGCAACGATATATCAGACCAAAACGACCGTATGATTTGCCACCTTTTAAAGAAGAAATGAGATGCGGGGTAACTAAGGAGAAATACCTCAGACCAACACTTCATTGTAATCCATGTGCTCCCGAGGTCATCGCTCTTGCCCATCAGCTTGGCGCATTTCAGAAATCAGAGTATGAGTTCGCAAAAGCTGCGTTTGAATTCACCAAGGAAAATCTTGACTTAGAAATTTGCACGATGAACAGTGCCGAAGAAACCATCCGACGAGGCACAGGAACCTGTTTTCATTTGATCACCGTGTTCATTGCACTGTGCCGATGTGCCGGGATCAAAGCACGATATAAAATGTTTGCAATGAACATGATTAAGGCATGGTATGATGTCCTTGTTGAGGCTGACCCTTTGGTTAAAAAATGGTATGACTCGATGGGATATTTCATGATCGAAGGAGAAGGAGAGGCATTCATTGATGGTAAATGGGTTGTCGCCCATGTTGGTCCAACCGCAGAGCGGCAGGCAGCCGCAGGGATCCCGATAACGAATTTTGGGGAGGATTCTCTTGGCGTCTGGTTCTTCGCGATTCCTGGCACAACCATGTATATGGAATCAATCCCCTATGGTTTAGGTGGGGCAGCCAATCTTCTCAAAAGAATTGCTCCGGGTTCCATGGAGCAGGTGAACATCAGCATTCAACATCAAAATAAAATAGGAAAAAAAATCATTGATGACGCAGGAGGCAAAGCAGCTTACGATGTCTTGGCACGAAAAAAACTTGGGCCAAAAGCACCAACCATTGAGTTATCTGATAAAAAAGGAATTGTGTTCGAGGAGTGAATAAGAAATGGAGTCCAAGTCAGAAAAAATTGTAAGTAGTTTGACAAGCGAGCGAAGCCGACGATACATCATCTATCTGGTCATTGCGATGGGGATGATCGCAATCATGGACCAGTACCTCTCCATTATCAAGACAACCTCTATTGATTATATTCTCAACGAATACTCGATCAGTGCATCTCAATTTTCACTGTGGGAAGCAATCTACTTCATTCCAACGTTTTTTATCTTCCTATTGAACGGTCTTACCGACATCATCGGCAGAAAATTTTCGCTGCTCATCCTCATCCTTCTCATGGGTATTCCCTCCATCTGCATCGTGTATCTTACACCCTCTTTTTATTTCTTCATGATGTTTTATGCGATTACCATTTTTGCGACCGTATCAAACATGTGGGCAATCCCAATTAGTGAAGAGTCACCTGCGAAAAAACGCGGGAACATTGTCGCTGTTGTGTACGTCATCGGGTTGATCCCACTTCAGGCTATCCTCCCCCCGCTAATTGTACCGCATCTAGGATGGAAATGGATGTATGGTGTCATGTTCCTCCTGATGATCCCTGTTTTAATCCTCTGGTTTTTTATGAAGGAGACAAAACGATATGAAGTCATAAAAGAGGAACGAGCAAAGGGGTTGAAGAAAAAACACATCTTTGGTTTTGGGGTGATCAATAAAAGTGACCTTCGATACATCTTTTTTTCTGCCTCAATCTGGATGTGCTGGCTTGTTGTCTCCCTTTTTGCCCTCTGGGCAGGCCATTATTTTACACAATATCTCTTTCCAGAGTTATCCGAATCCGCTGCTCTGACAAGTTGGTCAATCGTGCTACTAGCTTTTCTTATCTCGATGATGGTCGGTGGTGTTGCAGGTGGTTGGACAATGGATAAAATCGGAAGGAAAACCGGGCTTCTGATTGGTTGTATTGGTCTTGCATTGAGTTTCTGTATCATGGAATTTGTCCCACGGATGCTGTTCGCTTCTGTGACCACATTCACCGGGTTCTTCCTCTCATTTTCATATAGTTGGATTATTGTATATATCCCAGAGATATTCCCTACAGAACGACGAGGGAGTTGTATGGGATGGACGACGACGGTGGCACGTGTCTCCTATATTATCGGACCTGCACTTGCGTCTTTTCTGCTAGGCACATTTGCAAGGATGGAATGGTTCTGGGTTGTTGCGGGACTTATCATGATTATCCCCATTATCCTTGTATTTCTCTTCCACCCCTATGAAACAAAAACAAAGGAGCTTGAGGCAATAGAAGCCCAGCGATAAATGGTTTTGTTCTCCTAAATGAGGCCTTGGTTCATAATTAATATCTGACAATCGCATATCCTCTTGCACGAGGGAATGGGATATGCGAAAAACAAATTGGAAAATCTACGAAAAAGCAGAAGAGGAAGAGTTCCGACTCTTCCTGGAAATCAGCAAAAAGAT
>DATLAF010000212.1:0-26181 GCA_035527635.1 Thermoplasmatota archaeon
ATAATCGCTACCTTGGTAGTACTAGCAATGGTATTATCAACGCTGGTGGCCCTAAATGTTAGTTTTGTAGAAAAAGCAGACGCGAAAGCACCCGTACATGTAAAGAATCCTGGAGTAAATGCATGGGGAAATGCAACAACAAACCTGAAATATGGAATATCATATTCGTCAGTAACCATCAACTCATCAAAATGGACGGGAACTGGTCCCTTTTTCTTGTACTACCCGATTTATAGATCTGGTGGAACTGGAGGAAATGCAAATGAATTCATGTGGGCTGGTCCTTATCAGGTAGGTGGGTATAGTGCACGTGTTGCTACCGCTGGAATAAACAGTGCAACACTCGATATAGGGGGCTCGGCGATTACCTTTAACCGATCTGGTATATGGATCTTTGATAATGATGGAACACACGCAGGGAATGATAATACATCCTATGCAGGGTATATCTGGGTTAATACCTCAACGAATTATTCCATTGAAAGTGTATCAGATTTTAAATACGGTGCTGCTGGTAGTGTAACAATCACTGTTAACACTGGAAGCGACACTGGATGTATGATCGCAATTATGGGACCAGACAACTCGACGATCTACCACAAATGGCGGTCAACAGGGGTCACTGAAGCAATTAAAATCGAAGCAGCCAACTTTTCGATGGCAGGGAAATACACGATAAAAGCATACAAAGATTTTGATGGACAAAATAGCACCTACTACTATTCCGATGAATACTACACTCCTGGTGGTATCACAGAAAATTATAGTAAATACTATGGGTCGAACTATACTGGATATTTCCAACAACACACGTTATATAGCGGTGATTTCTACAATTTTACCTATATGGGTCCCTGGGATCCACCTGAGAAAAATGCGACTGAGAAAACATTTACCGTCGAAACAGGAAAACCAAACATTGTCATAACAAACACGACAAATTATTGGGGATATCATACACAAATTGATATTAATGTGACCGATAATGATGGAAACGGTATTGATGTAAGTAAAGAGGCGGTTAAACTTAAATTCGGGTCAAAATACACCGATATGGCCTTTATTAACAGTTCTGGTCTAGGGAACTATTCTCTCGTCATTCCCCGATATGATCCTACTAACACATCACATACTGGTTGGCAAAACCTTAGTGATGCTATGGATTCTGGAAACGTAAACGGTACTTGGAGGGTTGTATTTGGGTTAGATACGAACAGTGATGGGACATACGAATGGAACAATACTGCAAGTTTTACAGTGAAAAGCTCAAACCCACCAGTACAACTTGTGATTGTGAACGACGGCAGTGGAAAACTAAACGATAATAAAGTCGATATTCCTGCCTATGTATCTGGATCGAATCAAGCACCGGCAAAAACTATCGTCTTTGATATTTTCGGTAGAGATATTTCTGATGCTATTGGACAAGCCTACTACGGTGATGATGCTTGGGAAGATGCGGATAATATCACGGTGGAAGGAGATATCTTGTACCCCGTCGATGCGGTATATTCTGGATCTCTTGGGCAATGGATGGCAACGGTAACACCAACAATGCCAGGTGGAACAATCACCTTAACAATTGAATGGCCTGGAGACGACAACGGAACTGCAACACAAACCATTGAAATCGTCAACGGAACAACTGTGACAGCTGCAGTCGATTCATTCACCGTTGGAGCGGATTACAATCTCACCGTCACCGTCACCGATATGGATGGAGATACTGTGAAAAACGCCTATGTCATCCTTATGTGGCAAGACGTTCCTATGAAATTTAACCAAACGAATGGAACAAATGCTGCAGGAAAAGGTCTCAACGGTCAGTACACCTTCTGGATACAACCAAACAATAAGGACTCCGCTACCCCGGCTACTGCTCCGCAGAATATCACCGTAGCAGCAAGATGGTATACAGGTTTCTGGGGATACACAAAAGTTATCATGGAAAAAAACCACAATATGCAGGTCAACGTTACACCAACCACTGCGTACGCAGGTGACCCTGCTACGTATGATATCATGGTCGGCCTTGTTGAAGGTGGAAACCCTGCAACAGGTGGTTTAACCGTAGCACTCTATAATTCAACAGGAGAACTTGTAACGGGTGATGACGCATGGTCAAAAACAGCTGACTATTCTATAACCGAGGAAGAGATTATTCTCTCTGGAGGAACCTATCACATTTATGCTTACAATGCTACCCATGACAGCCGAGGGAATAACGCGACACTTCTCATTACCAACTACACCGTCACCTCTTCACCAGCTACCCTTGCATGGAAGATTGATCAAGCCGTCAACATGACCTTCCAGGTTGCACCTGCTGGTAACGGAACGTTAGTGATTGAGAACATGTCAAGCCTCCCGAACTGTTCTGATGTGGGCCAAGAAATGCAAGTCGATATTGTAAATGGTGTAGGAACACTTGATGAAGTGAACGCAACAACACTAGGTAATGTCACTTTTAATTACATGCCTGAAGGCGGGGGCGAGAGACCTGCTGATGGATTACTCCGTGTGACCACTGCAACAGCAACCCCAAATCCAGGAACAATCTATATTGGAGAGGCAACCTCCGTGACAATCACAATTACCCATCCAGCAACTGGAGCTCCTTTACAGGGTGTCGAAGTTGGATTAGACATCGATATGAACCTTAGCACAACGATTCTGAGTAAGCTCCCAACAAATCAATTTACCAACGCAGACGGGAAAGTCACCTTTGCAATTACCGCAGATGCAAGTGGAAATGTCACCATCTTCGTTGAAAACGAAACCGATCCCGACAATGCCTTTGTCCTCATAGCAACATCTCGAAAACCAATGACCATCAGCCTCAATCCATCAGTTGACGAAGGAAAAACCTTCACTGTTGAAGCAAAATCCAACGGAGTGCTCATCACGGATGCTACGGTGACATTTACCTTCAACGGACAAACCTGGCCAACTACAACCGGTGTCGCAACCCTTACTGCCCCCACAGTGTCAACCTCATTGGGCTACCCAATCTCAGCAACTGCTGAGGGATACACAACCGCTACAGGCGCAATTGTCATGGTCTTGAACATTCCGAAACTCATCGTCGCCATCTCTGGTGAAGTAAAGGCTGGACAGACATTCACGTTGACCATTGCTGACGATTCAGGAAGCGCAGTCATAGGTGCAACCGTCACCTTTGAAGGGAAAACCTATACGAGTGGTGCTGGTGGAGTTGTCACGATAACTGCACCTAGCAAAGCAGGTAGCTATGCAGTGACAGCGACCTTCCCCGGATATGATCCAATATCAACCACAGTAACGATCTTGGAAGGCGGGGGCATACCTGGATTTGAGCTCCTGACACTCATCGCAGCAATCGGAGTAGCGTTCCTGCTCCTCAGACGCAGACGAAAGTAAACACGAACATAAAGGGGTTTTACCCCTTTTATCTCTCTTTTTTTTAACCTATTTTTTTCAAAACCCTTTTAACCCCTTTGTTTTTATACTGCGTACTGGAGTGAGTGTCTCTGAAGGTTAGTGTTGTTATCCCCGCGATCAATGAGGAACGAGGCATCGGGAAAACGATTGATGCAGTGAAAAAAGAATTTTTTCAGAACCAACAATGGGATCTTGAGATACTTATCGTCGATGGGAATTCCAAGGATAAAACAAGGGAAATCGCAACCAGCAAAGGAGCACAGGTACTCCTTGAGACTCGAAAAGGATACGGGAGAGCGTATAAAACTGGACTAGCGCATGCAACAGGTGATATCATTGTCACCGGTGATGCAGATGCGACCTACCCGTTTGATATCATTCATGAGTACATCCAGATGCTCATAGACGAGCACCTTGATTTTATGACAACTGATCGTTTTGCAGCTTTAAAACATGGTTCAATGTCTCTCAAACACCGCTTCGGGAACCTCACCTTAGCCTGGACCCTTCGCATCCTTTTCTTAGTCAACATCCGAGACTCGCAATCAGGCATGTGGATCTTCAAACGCGACGCTCTTACCAAAATACAACCCCTTGAAGCATTCAACAACGGCATGCCGTTTTCAGAAGAAATAAAAATAGAGATGTTCACTACCAAACATATCGAAGCTAAGGAGATACCATCAACCCTTTCTGCAAGAGAAGGTCAAGTGAAACTTGAAAGCTTCAAAGACGGGATAAAAAACCTCAAATTCCTCTTTAAAAAAAGACTCACACCTTCATAATGCAAATGAAAGGTAAGTATATTTTACTTCTTCTATCATCCTTCTTTGAGGAAGAATAATGGATCCTTTAATGACCATCTGGGTGTTTTTTCTTGGAAGTAGTATCATTGGAGTCATCCTGGGTGTGATACTCTCCTATCGAAGCGCAGTAACTCCCCTGCAGCAAAAAATAAACCATATAACCTCTCAGAAGCAGGAGTATCATGAAATAATGAAATACTACCCGTATAATCCAGATAATTTCCGGTTTATTGGATCTCCCGTTAATGGAATCCAATTTGAGAGGAACTCAATTCTTTTTGTCCGATTTAAAAAAGGTAAAACACCTCGTACCAAAGAACAAGAGCATATAAAAACACTCCTAAAAAACGGAAACATCGATTGGTTTGAGTTTATGACGAAATAAACCTTAAAATCTCCTCACAAAGCATCTTGTTAATAAGTTTCCCATCAGCCTTTCCTCGCAACTCCTTCATCACTAGGCCCATGAGTGGTCCCTGAGCAGTGATGCCTCTTTCTTTGACAAAGTCTTTTCGCTCTGAAATGATTCTCTGGATAACCTGCACGATCTCTTCTTCCCCTGTCAGGCTTAAACCACATCCCAGAATCGCATTCTCAACTGAGGAATTGGAATGTATGAGAAGATATTTTAAGATGGATGGAACCGCTTCTTTAGCGTATCTGCCTTCTCGTAAGCCAGAAAATCCTGTTTTTAGTATTTTTTCATCAATATTTTCTATTTTAATTCCTTCATTTTCAAGTTCAACCAATGTATTAAGGTAGGTGCGAAGAATGACACTTACCAAATCTGGGAATTGAGTAACATACTTTTCTAAGTCGTCTTCATAACCACTGGAAAGTAATTGATTGATTTGTTCAAAATTGAGATTATATTGATTAGAAAGCCGTTGTCGTTTCTCATTTGGTTTTTCTGGGAGATGAATCCATCGTATACGTTCAGATGTGATCCGTACTGGAGGTACATCAGTCTCAGGGTACATACGCGCAGCGCCAGGAAGCGGTCTCATATACTCGGTCGTGTTATCAGGAAGACTTCGACGAACTTCCTCAGGTACTCCCTCAAGATACATGGTTACTCTTCGCAGAACCGCATGTAATGCAGCATCAACCATAGGTTCATTACCAAGTGCAAGAACAAACACATCATTGCTACCTACGTGTAATCGCTGTTTCACGGTAAGTATCTCTTCTTCTGAGAAACCGTACCCTGGCATCTCATCGCTGTGAATGATACCACCAATCCCTGAGGTAAGGCTTGCGTACACTGCAAAGTCTTTCCCAAGGTGGGTGTATACTTTTTTCAGTAATCCATGATATCCTGGGAGACGGATACCTTTGACACATCCCTTTTTTTGTAGTTGACTTTGAATCAGTTTTGATTTCGTGTTCAGAAACACATCAGATAATTCGATGCAACAAGCATCCTCTAGATCCTTTTTCTTGGCTCGTTTCCTGAGCGTTTCTGAGATTTCTACGATACCTCTCTGTCGAAGTGCTTCGTTTACCGCAACCTTTGAAATCGAGCTAAGCGATTGGATTCCTTTTACCTCGACGCGTGCTCCTTGTGCAATTGAAACATTTAGATCCTGCCGTATCGTCCCTAAACCTCTTTTTACCTTTTTGGTTGCCTGCAATAGCATACCAAGCTGTTCAGCTACCAGCTGTGCTTGTTCTGGAGAGCTGATATCTGCCTCGGTGGTAATCTCAATAAGTGGTATCCCAAGACGATCAAGACCGTAGTTCACCAGTTTATCCTTCTCTGTTAACTTACGGGCCGCGTCTTCCTCTAGGGCAAGCGTAGAAATCCGTACGTTCTGAAGTGACCCGCCCATCGCGACTAGTGCGGTTCGCTGAAACCCCGTGGTATTTGATCCATCAATTACGATTTTCCGCATGAACTGGATCTCATCGACTGGTTTTGCGTTCAGAAGTAATGTCATCATAAGACAGATATCGATTGCTTCTTCGTTAGCAGCATGCGGTGGTTCCTCATCTGCTTCCACTAAACAGGTTGATTCCCCTGAGGCGGTATACAGGAACCGTCTCTTACGAGCGGCTTCCTCCAGTGCTGCCTTGTCCACATCGCCTAGTTCACTTTGCGTTGGTCGTAGCAATCGTTCAAAGCTATAGTCCGCGTTCTCTGATAATATCGATTTACATTGACAAAATAACTTATGGGTCTGGAGTTGTTGATGAATCTCTAGTCCTGCTTTAAAGCCAATCGCGGTGTAATCCATACTCATCGATATGATACCTTAGTATTATTTATTATAATTGTTCCTAGCCAACCACAGAGAGTTCCTTTTCGATTTTTTTCCATTTAAAACGGTCAAGACTAAGATTCTCAAGCACCTCGGATTTTTTTCCCTCAACGATTAGTTCGGTAAGGATATTTGATACCATCGGTGATAACATAAACCCATGGCCACTAAATCCATTGCATTGGATAAAACCTTTCATCTCTTTGACTTCACCAAGAATCGGTCTGGCGTCAGGTGTCACATCATAAAAACCGGTCCAATGCCGCAACAGGTTTACATGTTTTAAGACAGGAGCATACCTCGTCAAGGTTTGTGCCATATGCTGAAGGAACGAAAACGTCGGCATCGTCTTGTACCCGCTTTTCTCCTCAGGTATAGGAAGACCACCAACGATTTGTCCTTCTTTCTGCTGACTAAAATAAATACCATCTTTAAAGGAAATCACCATCGCTTCAAACAATGGTTGTAATCGTTCTGTTGCCATTATCTCCTTACGAAATGGGGTAAGGGGCAATAGTATATTCACCATATCTGCTATCGATTTTGAATCAATCCCTGCTGCGTTGACCACAACATCGGTCCGAATCGTTCCTTTATCAGTTACTACAGCGCGAATTACTTTTTTTGTTGTTTTTATATGAGTAACCATGGTATGAGTATATATCGTAGCTCCGTATTTCCGTGCTGCATCCGCATACGCAAACGTAGTTTTAAACGGATTCGCATGACCATCAGTTGGACAGAAGGTCGCACCAATCGCCCTCATACCCTTCACTTCAAGAATAGGCACAACATCGGTCATTTCCTCAGGCTTTAAGACATCCACTTTCAAACCAAGAGTTCGTTGCATTGCGACATTCTTTTCTGCTTGTTTCATTTCTTTTTCATCATGAACTGCGATTAAATATCCACCTTGACGAAACTCAATATCCTGACCAAGTTCCTTACTTAATTGCTCAAAGATCTTGACACTTTGAATCGCAAGGGATGCGTTCTCCTGGGTTGACCACTGCTGTCGAATCCCTGCGCCACACGCACCGGTCGCACCAGACGAGAGATATTTTTTCTCAACTAAGACAACGTCGAATCCTTTTTTAGCCAAGTGGTACGCAAGAGAACAACCGTTCACACCACCACCGATGATAACGACATCTGCCTTACTTTTCATCTTTCTCACTTGCCAGTGTTCCAAGAGATACAGGAACCAACGGAGGTCGCACGGTTGGAAGTGGGATGCATGCTACCTTTTTGCCCGTTTTCTTTTCAAGGATGCGTGCTACCAGCTGTATACAGACACGACCTTGACAAGGGCCCATACCAATCCGGAGTTTCTTGCGAAGCTCCTCGATATCGGTGTATCCCTCCTCAATAGCGTGAATTACGTCTTCTTCGCTGATATCTTCGCATCGACAGACAATGCTTCGCTTCATACATCAAACCTTTATATTTCTGATATCCATTGCTAATGAACTTTCAATCTCAATGGTCACAACCATGGTTTTCCCCTGTTTGACTACTTTTTTCACTACTGCTTTACTCCGTACCTTCCCTGTCCTATCTAAGGCCTGCACTACCTCTCCAACCGTAGGAATCGGAACAAACTCATAGGGTAGCGTCACCCATGCTTTATCATCTTTTACCTTTACTACAAAAATAGCTAACCCTGGACAAATACCAACACATTTTGTACATCCGATGCACTTCTCAAAATCGTTTACTGGTGGTGCATTGATATCTTTCATAGTGATTGCATGAACCGGGCAGGAGCCTACACACGGATTACAAGGGATCTCCTGAACACACTCAAGGATTGCAACCCCCTTCTTAAGTTGTTTCTTTGAGGGTACCTGTAAATCCTTGGTAGACAGTATACCGGTTTTCTCATACACGTGCATGGTGTGCCTCCGTTAGCCTTGCTATTTTTTCTTTCGCGATCCGTGGCTTTTCCCCAAAAGGACCTGCCCGAAGCTGACAAAGCTCCTCGCGGTACTGTTCTAAAAGCCTCCGCTGCTTAGAACGACCTAATTGGATGGCCGCGGCAAGACCAGCTATTTTTCCTTCGATCATCGCGGTTGACGCTTCCTCAATGCCTGAGGAATCCCCTGCGACATACGCACCTTTAACCGATGTTTGCATGGAATCATCATGAAGCGCGACGTACCCGCCTGCTTCGGGAATGAACTGGAGATCAACACCGATCTGAGAAAGCAATCGCGTCGAAGGAGTTAAACCAACCGCAAGACAAATCGTATCACATTTGATATATTCCTCCGAGTCTTTTATTGGTCTCCAATTCTCATCAAGTCGTATCACAACCGCACCTTCGACGTTCTTCTTACCACACACTTCTTTAATAGAATGAGAGGTTTGTATCGGCACACCACATCGTCGAAGTTTTGCAGCATGAACATTATACCCACCAATAACAGGAGCTGCCTCAACGACCCTATCGACAGCGATCCCGGCCTGTAATAATTGATAGGAGACAATTAAACCAACATTCCCTGCACCGACCATCAGAACTCGCTTACCAGGTTTCACCCCATAGACGTTCATAAGTGTCTGCACAGCACCAGCACCATATACGCCAGGAAGATCATTGCCTGGAAACAACAATATGTTCTCCATGGCACCGCAAGCAAGGATTACCGCGTTGCATCGAACGTCGTACAACGTGCTTTGATACTCAAAGCGTTTCACCACACCAAAACGATTCTTATTATCGCTATCACTCTCATAATAACCGATGACAGTTGCATCGGTCATAACTTGAATTTTTCCTTCTTTCTGCATGCTCTGCAGATCGTTTCCCAGTTCTGTTACAATATCAATACCACGAGTCCCAGCACGTTCTTGTTTAGAACCAAAGAATTTATGAGTCTGCTTAACCAACTGACCTCCAACACATTGGTTTTCATCAACGATTAATACTGTTGCTCCCTGCCTTGCACTCTCAATTGCTGCACACAGACCAGCAGGACCAGCACCCACAATTAAGACATCGACATCAAGAATTTTTTTAGATTCCCCCAAGAACCCTGCGTCTGGTAACTGAGCAAGTTTCTCCTGCATTTCAACATGAATCCCTTCTTTTAATGGTGCGATACATGTCCGTACATTGGGAATCCCGTTCACTCTCATTAAACATGAGGAACATTTTCCGATTCCACAAAAAAAACCTCGAGGGCTCTCATACTTCAGACTCGTCGTAAGAGCTCTTACCCCTGCGGCATGCAACGCAGAAGCTATACTGTCCCCTTGCTCGCCAACGATCTTCTTTTTTTGAAAGTAAAACGGAATTTCCTTTCGTTTCTTAAAATCAATAATAGGATGAGCCCGTATGCGCACACTCTGCCCCCTACCATCCTGGAATACAATACCCTTTAAAAGTATTATCTACAGAAGAGATATCTTAAATAATTTGAACATCCTTTATCCGATGATGACGCTGAGCCATTTTTCTGATCATATTAATATTTCGTCCGCCTTTACCAATCAATTTTGACTTATCTCTTGGGTTCACTTCTATCCTAGCTACACTTGCATCCTCGTTTCCTTCGAAGCTCACCTTCTTTACATCATACGGTTTGCAGAGATTCTGAACAAACCTGGTTTTATCCTCATCGAATTCAACAAACTTCACGCTTTTCTTAAAAAGCATCCGCAACTTTTCAAGGTTCTTGGCTTTACTTCCTATCGCAATACCAAGCTGTCCTTTCTCAACGATAAATATGACACGATCGTCCTCAACGACACAGTCTCTGATGCTTGCTCCTGAATACTTCGATGCAAGATTGATATACTGAACAGTCTCGTTCGAAAGAATTATCTCTGCCATGCGCCTTATTTCCTTTTTTTCACAAGCTGTAGGATATTCGATTCCCCTTCTTCAAGGACTGCAAAACAGGAGACCGCAAAGCTTTTCCCACAGGTATACCCTAGCTCAACACCAGTGGAAATGTAATTGTACAACGGTACCTTATGTTCGGTAGCAAGCGTAGTAATGCTTGTTGTAGACGGGCAGTTATTCGCCATCACGACAAGTTTTGCTGCCCCTTTTTGTATTGCTGCTTTCGTCTGTTTTTCACCTATACTGATCGTCCCTTTCTTTGATACATCTTTTAACGCTTTATTTACATCTACCATTTACTTTCCCTTCTGTTTTGGTCTTTTTGTATTCATAACCAGTTCAATAGCACCGGTGCCAAGGTTCACTGGTTGGCCAACAATAATGTTTTCAGCAACACCATTTAATTCATCTGTTTCGCCTCTCTGACTGGCGAGAAGAAGATGATTAACGGTAATCTCAAATGCAGCTCGTGAAAGCACAGAGCTTTTCTCACCACTGACACCATGACGGCCAATAGCGCGTACCGTCCCATCAGCAGTCATCACATCAGCAACAAGCATAATATGTCTCATATCAACATTTAATCCCTGTTCTGAGAGAGTTGCATACGCCTCTTGAATGATCATGTTTCGTGCTGCCTCAATCCCTAGCTCTCGAGCAATCGCATGGATGTCGTTGGTTGTAACCCTGTAAGGATCAACACCTTCAATATCTAAGACTTCTTTGAGATTGCTCCCTTCGCTATAAATCACATATCCTTCATTAGGCTCTTTTCTGATGATAACTCGTTTAATCCCATCAATGCCTTTGATTTTTAGATTCTTTAACGTCTCGTTCGTATTCTGAAGTATCTTATACCCCGGTTCGTCCAACGTCACTTTTATATTATCCTTTTCGACTTTTGCAGATAACTTACGAACCGATTGAACCCGATCTAAAAGTTCTTCAATGGTGATTCCTTTTTTCTCCATTGTTTTTTTATTTGGCTTAATAGCGATAGTAATATTGACGAGGTCCATTTCAATATCGGCGGCATCCGTAAGTCTGGTTATCTCAATTTTATTAGCGATTTCTTTTGCTAAATCCGGATTTACTCGATACTCATCTCGAAGATAAATGTTCATCATTGGAGTTGATGGACTAGACCTAGCATCCACTATCTCAATTAATCGTGGTAGCCCAAGGGTAACGTTAATTTCTGCGACACCAGCGTAGTGGAACGTTCTCATGGTCATCTGTGTACCAGGTTCCCCGATGCTCTGCGCACCAATTATACCACATGCTTCAGTTGGGTCAATCAGATTTTTCGTGTATTCTTCGAGTGCTTTTTCAACAATGTTTTTCAATTTCTTCTCAATTTTTTTATCTCGTGCTGCATACTCGACGATACCATCGATAACGGAAATGGGAAGAAAATGATTTTTCTGTAGTTTGTTTATTTCTGCTCGTATCGTCTTGTACTCTTTTGGTTCTTCTACTGTTTTTGTTGGCGGGGGAAGGAACGGGCGCTCAGGCTCTTTTTTCTTCTCACTTTTTTTCTCAGGCGCTGTCCTTTCTTTTTTCGTTTTCTTTTTTACTGGTTTTTTCTTCTCGAGAGCGTTCTCAACTTTTTGTAATTTTTTCGTAGGTTTTAGGACCTTGCTCTTTGCGACTTTTTTCACGGGTTGTTTGTTTATGTTAGCAGGGATGATTTTTGGCTTAGTCAATTTCACAGGCTTTTTCTTCTCCACTTTTTTTTGTGTGCGATTCTTCTTAGGAACGGGTTTTGCCATGTGATTATCCCTCCTGTTTCACATCATAAATGATACGATCAATATCCACTGCTTTTCCTGCGGTGCTTCGTGTGGGGTCAACCCCATCTTCACCATATCTGAATTGGATGATTTCTCCACCTGTGTGTCGTACAGTCCCGTCGCTTTCTACTTTGAGGTCTTCTAATGCATTGACGAGACGACGCTGCATATACCCTGACCTGGAGGTACGAACAGCGGTATCAACAAGACCCTCTCGACCTCCCATCGAATGGAAGAAATATTCAGTGGGGTTCAGTCCACTCTTGTAACTATTAGCAACGAACCCTTTTGCACTTGCTCCCAGGTCTCCTTTTTTGAAATGCGGCAAAGTCCGGTGCTTGTACCCCCGGGAGATTCGTTCTCCTCGGACTGCTTGTTGCCCGACACACCCAGACATCTGAGACAGGTTCAGCATGGATCCCCGAGCACCTGATTTTGCCATGATGACAGCGCTGTTGTTCAACCCAAGGTATTTACTCGCGATTTCACCAGCCATGTCTCTTGCTCGGCCAGTGACTCGCATGATCTCCATTTCTAAGGTTTCTTCCAGGCTTCGACCCGGGAGAGATTCAAGCTCCCCATGTTCATATGCAGCGACTAAAGTGTTGATCTTGTTTTGTGCTTTCTGCAACCCTTCCCCAATCTGTCGTTTTGCCTCCGCTGGTATATCCTCATCAGCAATACTCGTGGTAAACCCGATGACAGTCACCACCGCGATGCCTAGCCTTGTGACGTCATCAATGAACATTCTTCCTGCGGTCGTCCCATGGTCTCTGATGATCCGCTCAACAATCCTACCTTTGAATGCCCCAATGCTGTTTTCGTCAACGATTCCTTGTTTCAATGTACCGTTTTTCACGATCACGTACGCACCATGCGGGCACTCAGCAGCTTTACATACTTCACAGTGGAAACATGCTTTCGGTTTATACTCGATGTTTAAGTCCTTGGGGAGTAAGACGCTGAAGATGTCTTTTCCGTAGACAACACTCTCACCGTTTTCTTCATGGATCTCAGGGAACTTCCCCTTATACTTGAACGTTGCCAACATCTCAGAGGTTTTCTCTTTTGAAAACGTCTTATCCTTGTAGGTAAGCAGGAAACAACCTGAAATATGATCGTGCAGCCCGCCAATGATAATACCACCAAAACGAGGTGACATCAGATTCTCCTGTACTTTCATAAGAATCTCCGCTTCAGCTTTTGCTTCCTCCCCTTGCAATAGATGAAGGTTCATTTCATCACCATCAAAATCAGCATTGTACGGAGGACAGACGGAAAGATTAAATCGGAATGACCGGTTGGGCATGACCTTAATCCGATGCGCCATCATCGACATCCGATGCAAGGATGGCTGACGGTTAAACAACGCGATATCCCCATCCATAAGCTGCCGTTCGATGATAAAACCAAGCTCAAGTTTCTCTGAGATGTCATCTGCGTTTTTCTCGGTTACTTTCATTCGTTGTTCTATACCCTCACGGAATCGTTTCACATAATTCACACGAGGTCTGTAGTTATCACCAGGTTTTTCAATCTGCGCTGTTTGTTTAATGAGGTTTTTACACCAATCAAGGTTTTGGGTGGTGACGCGAACAGGTAACGTGAGTTCCCGTGCGATTTCCATAGGGACACCTATTTCATTGATGCTCAGATTAGGATCTGGTGAAATAACGGTTCTGGCGGAGAAATTCACTCGTTTCCCTGAAAGATTACTTCTAAACCTACCTTCTTTTCCTTTCAGACGTTGAGCGAGGGTTTTCAGAGGTCTGCCTGATCTATGTCGTGCTGGTGGAATACCTGAGGTTTGATTATCCAGATAGGTTGTTATATGATACTGGAGCAGCTCCCAGAGATCCTCAACGATCAATTGAGGTGCTCCCGCGTCCCTGTTTTCCTGTAATCGCTGATTGATCCTTATAACATCAACAAGTTTATGGGTCAGATCATCTTCTGATCGTTCACCAGACTCAAGAGTCACTGATGGTCGTACAGTAACGGGTGGTACGGGTAATACCGTAAGGACCATCCATTCTGGTCGCGCAGAATGAACATTAATATCTAATAAGGGAAGGTCTTCATCAGGGATTTTCTCAAGCCACTCTCGAATCTCTGTTGGCGTGAGTTTCTTCCCGTTTTCCCGGAACGACGTAGGCTTATCCAGATCGATTTTACCACTCATCGCCCCGCATCGTGGACACGCGTTTGTTTTTGTCGCGCCACTGATAATCATCTTGAACATGTATGCGTTGTCGCGTCCCTCTGAGCTGTTTTTTATGATAGTTTTCCGGTACTCCTCCAACTCTTTATCGGAGAGAAGGATTCGTCCGCATTTCCGACAGGTCGCCCGTAAAGAATTCCTGATCGTCTTTACAAACCCGACATGAATCACCGGCATCGCAAGATCAATATGCCCGAAATGCCCTGGACATTTGTCCTTGCCGACTTTCAATCCGCACGTCTTGCAACGCAGCCCAGGTTCAATGACGCTAAGACGCTGATCCATCAGCCCCATGGTGATAGGGAATCCGTCATCATCGTAGGTATCCGCAGTAATAACCTTTGTAGCGCTCATCTTACGAATCTCAGTTGGCGAAAGCACTGAAAACTTCAACATCCCAATCTTTTTTGTGATATTTCGTCCTGCCATTTCTTTTACCTCCTACACCAACGACTCTAGTTTAATACGTGGTACAACCACAAGAGATTTCAACTCATCAATAAGTAACTTGAACGCATAGCTCATCTCTACTGGGTGAATATCTGCTTTATCCCCACAGATGGGGCAATGTAACCGTCCATGACGGTCAATCATCGCGATATGACCACACGTGTTACAGACATATTTCATAGTGATATCTGATTCATCGAGTAATCGGTCTTTAATGACCATAGCAGCACCATGACCAATGAGACAGTCACGCTCCATTTCTCCAAACCGCAGACCCCCTTCTCTAGCTCGTCCCTCTGTTGGTTGTCTTGTGAGGATTTGTACAGGTCCTCGTGATCTCGCATGAATCTTGCCTGCGACCATATGATGAAGCTTCTGGTAATAGATGCATCCAACAAAGATATCACATTCCAATGGTCGTCCAGTGATCCCGTCGTAGAAGATTTCTTTTCCAGCGTGATTAAATCCATTCTTTATTAATGCTGTTCGTAGTTGATCTTCTGTTTCCCCGCTAAAGGCGGTTCCATCAACGATTCGCCCCTCAAGTGATCCGACTTTTCCGCCAATCATTTCCAAGACATGGGCAACAGTCATTCTTGAAGGGATTGCATGAGGGTTAATGATCAGATCAGGTGACATACCATCTTCGTTGAACGGCATGTTTTCTGCGGATATCACGTATCCAATGACTCCTTTCTGACCATGTTTTGATGCGAATTTATCTCCGAGTTCTGGGATTCGTTGTTCTCTGACTTTTATCTTCACCATTCGAGACCCGTTCACTGACTCTGACAGCATGACCTTGTCGACCACACCGCCTTCTCCATGCTGTACTGTAACTGACGTCTCTCTTCGTTTCTGCGGTGTCAGAAAATCAGTTGGTTCTTCAAGGAAACGTGGTGGTGATGTTTTTCCAATCAATACGTCTCCACCGTTTGCACTACATTCTGGGGAAATCAATCCATCCTCACCAAGATTATTATACGCGTTTTCGCTACGAACTCCTCGACAATCAGGATTCGGGATCTCAAAATGATCCTCCTGCCCACCAGGATATCGTTTCTCCTCGCTGCTATATGTTCTGAGAAATGTGCTTCGACCAAGTCCCCGTTCGATCGATGACTTGCTCATGATGAGTGCATCTTCCATGTTATACCCCTGAAATGAGGCGACAGCGACAATATAATTCTGCCCAGCAGGACGTTCCCTGAATTTAATATAGCGAATCGGATGTGTCTGCACTAACGGCATTTGTGGATAATGAAGCAGATGACCACGGGTGTCTGGTCGGATACGATAGTTTGACGCACCAAACCCAAGGGACTGTTTTCCCATTCCTGCGCCCATGGTAATTCTTGGGGATGAATTATGCTCCGGGTAAGGAACAAGCGATGCACCAATCCCAAGAATACACATCGGATCAAGCTCCATATGGGTATGGTCTGAGGTTAAATTTCCTGCTCGTAACGCGATGAGTGCATTTTCCTCTTCTTCAGCATCGATGTACTCGACAGCCCCATCGTTAATAAGGTTAGTCCATTTTTTCTTTCCTTCTTTTAACTCAACGAGAGTTTTTTGGTTTACCAAGAGTTTACCATTTTCAGCAACAAGCAGTGGTCGTCTTAAACGGCCGCAATCACAGTTGACAATCACATCATTTCCTTCAATATCATAGGTGACATTAATTTCAGTACTCAGCAGTCCTTTTCGTCGTCTTTCTCTCAGTTTCTTAACGAGATCTGCGCCATTTTGATGCATCCCAATAAGATCCCCGTTCAAATACACACGGGCCCCGGTGATATGTTTCGTCAATTCCTTAATCCCAAGTTCTCGTAGTACTGCCTCTACTTCTTTTTCACCGAATCCTTCTGAGATTTCTACCGTCAATGCAAGGTTTTTCACAAGACCGCAGTTTGGTCCTTCCGGAGTTTCATTAGGACAGAGACGTCCCCATTGGGTTGAATGTAAATCTCTGGCTTCGAAATGTGGTTGTGACCTAGTTAATGGTGAAGTGACTCGACGCAAATGACTCAGGACCGCTAGATTACTTGTTCGATCAAGAAGCTGTGAGACTCCTGCTCGGCCACCGACCCAGTTCCCTGTGGCAAGAGCATGGTGAATACGTTGACTGAGAACATCAGAACGTAACGATGACGCGATCTTGATCTCTTTGCCTTTGGCATGGATTCTTTCTATCTGATATTTTAAATCCTTGCATAAGGCGGTAAACGCAACTCTGAAGAGATCCTCCATGAGATCCCCAGCAAGCTTCAACCGCTTATTCGCATAATGGTCTTTATCGTCCTGTTCTCTTTTCCCGAGAGCAAGCTCTAAGACTGCCATCCCCATTCGAGCAACGAAAATAGCTTTTTTTAACCGATCATCCGGGTCGTTTCCAAGATGCGCAAGAAGATGTCGGTCCATGATTGTCTCTACACGTTTCACCCGGTACTCTTTTGCCTGTCCACCAGCGAATTTCTTACCAAGATACGCAACAGCTTCTTCTTTTGTCGCAATGCTGTATTCCTTTGCGCATTCCTCAATGTTCGCAAGGACATAGGGTTCCATCTTTGGATCAACGCAGATGACATCAACGATTTCTTTATCGTTTTCCATGCCGAGAGATCGCAATAAAACAATGAGTGGGATTTGACCGTAGGTGGTTGGCAAACTCACCATGAGCATGCCGTCTTTTCGTTTTTCGACGACGGTTAACGCACGATATCCCTCCCGTTGGGAAAAAACCTTTGCAACTTCAACATCTGTACCATATCTACTTGACCGTTCAACAAGGACTCTGTTTGGAGCCAGGTCTTCAACAGTGATTAATACTCGTTCCGTCCCATTGCTAATAAAATACCCACCTGGATCCAACGGGTCTTCCTGCATCTGTTGGAGCTCCTTTCGATAATCCTCATCTGAAAAGGGGCGATCCATTTTTTCTTCTAAAACTTTCTGGGAAATGTTGCATCGCAGCGATTTCACCATGATAGGTAATTCACCGATACGTACTGTTTCAGGTTCGTACTCTACCTCATTTTTCACAGGTATAAATTCAAGTTCAATCGGTGCTTCATACGTCAAATCACGTAATCGGGCTTCCATCGGGGTCAGCGGTCGTTCTGTTCCATCCGCTTCTTTTACCTGTGGAAGACCCACTTTGATTTTTCCAAATTTAATTTTATATCCTTCTATTTCAGGGTAGATAAACCCTCGTATCATTCCTTCTTCTTCTTGACCAATGATCGTACCATCGACAATTCGCTGCAGACGATGTCGTAAAAAATCATCATAGGAAGCGATTTGATGGTTCACGATACTTCTTTCTTTATAAAACGCATCAACAAGTTCTCTCATAAATACTCCTCATAATCCCCTTTTATTCTTCACTTACTGTACTGACTTCCTCAGTTGACTCAGCGAAGATAAAACTTTCAGAGGTATCACTCTCAACTACTAACCGATATGCAGTGGCATATTTCGCCGTGGGACTTTTCCGTATAATCTTTACTATCTGTCCGGGTTTCGCTCCAGTAGAAATCACAGCTGGATCGTTTGCGAGAATTCGTGGTAGTTGGTCTGTTTTAATGTTGTATTTCTCCAACAGCTCCTTTTTCTCTTTATCAGATAAAATAGTATGTTCCGGAACCAGCTTATGTCCTAAGATGTCGTAATATTTTTTTGATGGGGCTGCGATGCTATATTCCTCCTCTGTTCCTTTTGAGGAAAGGCGGGCCTGAAGGGATTCGAACCCTTGGCCACCTGGTTAAAAGCCAGATGCTCTACCTAGCTGAGCTACAGGCCCAGGGATGAGCCACAGTTCCACTGATTTTATATAGTATGCGCTATATCAAGTAAAGTGGGAACGGCTTACCCGTAATACAATTTCCCCTATAAATAATTTTACATCTCACTGCTCCATTTTTATTTTACGTTTTCCCGGGAGCAAAGATTTTAATTCAGGCTCCAAATACATCACATAAATGAAAGTAAATGAAATATTCTACTCAATACAAGGGGAAGGAACATTGGTTGGTGTCCCTAGTGTTTTTCTAAGAACCTCAGGATGTAATTTACGGTGCGCCTACTGTGATACTACCTATGCATATACAAAAGGAACACAGATGAGTATTCAAGAGATTATAGATGAGATAAAAAATTTTTCATGCACATCTGTGTGCATCACCGGTGGAGAGCCACTTCTGCAAAAAGAGACAACAACGCTTATCAAATGTCTCCTAAGGAAAAAATATATAGTATGCCTTGAGACAAATGGAAGTATAAACATTAAGAAATTAGCAGGGAAAAAATCACTACTAATCTCTCTTGATATAAAATGTCCCTCGTCAGGCTCGCATACACAAATGAACATGAGAAATATCATATATCTCTCAAAAAAAGATCAACTCAAATTCGTCATCAAAAACAAAGAAGATTACAACTACGCGAAAAAAATTCTTGAAAAATATACCCCAGCATGTACTGTATTTTTCCAACCTGTTTGGGGCACCAACCCAAAAAAGCTTGCTTCATGGATTCTAAATGATACATTATCGGTCCGATTATCATTGCAACTTCATAAGATTATTTGGGGGACGAAAAGAGGAGTATGACTCGTTATCATTCTTATCGTATTTTTCTGGAGGGGAAACGTAAACACAAACTATATACATCAAAAGTGCATTCATGGTTGAAATTGAGAAAGTTAAGAGAGAAAAACAGAAGTAAAATATGAGGTGAAATAAAAAATGCAACCATCAAATATGGCATACGATAGAGCGATTACCGTTTTTTCCCCGGATGGGCGATTATTTCAAGTGGAGTACGCACGAGAAGCGGTAAAACGTGGAACAACAACGGTTGGAGTGAAATTTCGAGATGGTGCTATTTTAATTGTTGATAAACGTATTACGTCTCGACTCATTGAGCCTGATTCCATTGAGAAGATCTTTATTATTGATGATCACATCGGATGTGCAACATCAGGTCTTGTCGCCGATGCTCGATCCTTGATTGATAGAGCCCGATTAGATGCACAGATAAACGAGATAACCTATAATGAGAAAATTCAGGTCCAAACACTGGTGAAACGAATTTGTGATTTTAAGCAAACCTATACACAATATGGGGGTGTACGACCGTTTGGAACCGCGTTGCTGATTGCTGGTGTAGATCAAACTGGTGCCCGGCTGTTCTCCACAGACCCCTCTGGAGCTCTCATGGAATATAAGGCTGCTAGTGAAGGAGCTGGACGTACAGGGGCAATGGCCTATTTCGAGGAACACTATAAAGAGAACGTATCCATGGAAGAAGCTATCGATCTTGGTATAAAAGCATTACATAAAGGCACTGAAGGAAAGTTAAACCCTGACGCGATTGAAATTGGCGTTGTGAAAAAAAGCGTCAAATTCCATATCCTCCCCCCTGCTGAAACAAAGACCTACGTGACCAAAGCAATTGGAGGTAAATAAAGTTGGTTAGTCTAGAAAATGCAGTGATTGCGCGGTTACATAAAGGAGCAGATCATTTTGAGGTCTTGGTAGATCCTCATGAGGCAGAGCATATTTTAGAAGGAAAAATAGAAAATATTCTCTCAGCTCTTGCAATCGATGCGGTCTTTAGCGATGCAAAGAAAGGAACCCATGCACCGATTGAAACCCTTCAGAAACACTTTAAAACCACCGATATTTCGATCATCGCCAAAGAAATCATTCAGAAGGGAGAAATCCAGCTTACCACAGAGCAGCGTCGCGAGATGCAGGAGAAAAAAAAGAAACGAATCGTTGAGTTAATAATGAAGAACGCGATGGATCCAAAAACGAAGACGTCACACCCCAGGACCCGCATTGAGCTAGCAATGGATGAAGCAAAAGTACATATCGATCCATTTAAATCAGTGAACCAACAAATGAAGACCATCTTGGAACAGCTTCGGCCAATTCTGCCTATATCCATGGAACAGGCACGGGTTTCTGTGAAAATCCCACCTGAACATGTTGGGAAAGCCTACGGTGCAGTTCGCAGCTTTGGTACATTAGAACGAGAGGAATGGCAGTCAGATGGCACTTGGATTGGGGTTGTGAAATTACCTGCAGGTATGCAAACAGATTTCTATGATCGGCTCAATACGCTCACAAAAGGAAACGTTGAAACGAGAATTTTAAAATAGATTTATGAAAAAGGATAATCGATTTTATGCCAAATGAAGGACGTCAAGTAGTCATCCCGGGTCAGATTCTTGGTGAAATACCTGCCCTCATACCTGGTCGGGGAACGTTTGTGGAAAATAAGAAAATCTATGCAGAACGACTTGGAGTCCTCAACATTCAAGAAAAATTCGTTCACATCATTCCTCTAAAAGGACGATACGAGCCGATTGTCGGTGATTTTGTCATTGGTGTTGTAGAAGAAGCATCGACCTCCAATTGGATGGTTGATATCAATGCCCCGTACCCTGCTCTTTTACATGTTCATGAGGTTCCCTGGGAAATCGAATTTGCAGATACAGAAAAATATTTAAACACAGGTGATACCATACTGGCGAAGGTTCTATCTGTTGATGAATCAAAGAAACTTCAGATAACGCTGAATGATCGTAATTTGTTCAAACTCAAGGGCGGTCATCTAATTGAATTTGAACCATCAATTTACCGTCGCATCATGGGAAAAAAGTATTCGATGATTGAGATTATACAGAAATATACCCGCTGTCGCATTAAGGTTGGTAAAAACGGGCGTATTTGGATTGATGGAGACGCAGAAGGCATCGAGAAGGTGTTACTTGCGATCTCTATGATTGAAAGAGAGGCCATAACATTTGGACTCACCGATAGAATAGAAGAATTCTTAAAAAAAGATGCAAAGGATGTAAGATAATGAAATCAGATATTGAGTTAATAACCCGTGAAGGAAAACGATTAGATGGGCGAGGCCCGCACGATTTACGTAAAATTAAAATCGAGGCCGGTGTGCTTCATCGTGCAGATGGTTCCTGTTACCTCGAATGGGGTGGCAATAAGGTCCTCGCAGCTGTCTATGGTCCTCGTGAAGCTGTTCCACGACACACACAGAATCCTCTCAGAGCAATTGTGCAAGCACGGTATAATATGGCTGCATTTAGTGTTGAGGATCGAAAGCGTCCCGGCCCAGACCGACGTAGCGTCGAGATCTCGAAAGTCATATCAGAGGCACTGGAGAAAGTGATCCTCACCGAACTTTTCCCTCGAGCAAGCATCGATGTGAACATTGAGGTGCTCGATGCAGAGGCAGGGACCCGTTGTGCTGGGTTGACTGCTGCTGGAATCGCATTGGTTGATGCTGGCATCCCTATGCGAGACATCCCCGTTGCATGTGCTGCAGGGAAAATAAATGGTCAGGTGGTCCTTGATCTTGGAAAAGAAGAGGATAACTTTGGTGATGCTGATCTCCCGATCTCAATTTCACCAAGAACTGGAGAAGTCCTTTTACTGCAGATGGATGGCCATCTTACCGTTGATGAGTTTAATCAAGCATTTGACCTTGCGGTGAAAGGATGTCACACCGTATCAGAAATACAGAAGAAGGCTATTATACATAAATATCAATCTGTTGCAGCGGAGGTGCAAGAATGACCATTGTTCCAATTATCAAACGTGATTATATCACAAAACTTGCTGAACAAGGTAAACGTATAGACGGTCGTAACTTTGACCAGTATCGGAATATCGAGGTTGAGACAAAGGTCGTCAACAAAGCAGAGGGATCCGCACGGGTAAAAATTGGAAATACCCAGGTCCTTGTTGGTGTCAAGATCGATCTTGGTGAACCGTTTGATGATTCTCCTAATATGGGTGTCTTAAGCACCGCTGCTGAACTTATTCCTCTTGCTTCACCTGATTTTGAGTCAGGCCCACCTCGAGAAAACGCTATTGAGCTTGCCAGAGTTGTGGACCGAGGGGTTCGAGAATCCCAGGTTGTAGATGTCGAAAAATTAGTCATCACACCTGGTGAGAAAGTCTGGATTGTCTTCATCGATATCCATGTCCTTGATTACGATGGAAATCTTTTTGATGCAGCATCCCTGGGTGCTCTTGCTGCGTTGTCAACAACCGTTATCCCTGCAAAGCGATTTGAAAAGGAGCTTCCTGAGGGGTATCCAAAGGAAGATTTTCCCTTGCCGATGTCAGAGCCGCCGATTTCTTGCACTGCCGTAAAAATCAATGATTTTGTGCTCTTCGACTCCTGTTTTGATGAAGAGATCATCGCTGATGCCCGTTTAACAGTGGCAACAGACAATAACGGTGACATACGAGCGATGCAGAAAGGACTTTCCGGCAGCTTTACTAAGGAGGAGATACAAAAAGTTATAAAAGGAGCTCTTGATAACGGGCAAGAAATACGGAAGAAATTATATCAAAGTACAGGGAAATAACATGTCAAAACGAACCAAGAAAGTCGGCACATCCGGTCGCTTCGCAGAACGATACGGTGTGAAATCACGAACCATGATTCGTGAGGTTGAAAGCCAGCAGAAACTCCGACATACCTGCCCACGGTGCGGTCAGAAAGCGGTGAAACGCACAAGCACCAGTATCTGGGAATGCAAGAAATGCGGAAATGTCTTTGCTGGTGGTGCATACCTTCCTGCAACGCCTTCTGGGCTTGCTGCTGAGAAAATCCTCAAAGGGCTCCCTGTTGAGGAGGAATCACCGTGACCCGGTATAAATGTGGTTTGTGTAAAAAAGCGGTACAGTTCGATGTGAAAAACATCGGGATGCAATGTCCGTACTGCGGTAGCAAGGTCTTTTATAAGGAACGGCCGACGGTAGCAAAACGCATTAAAAGCGTATGACGAACCAGGTAAAATTCCTCATCGATTTTCCTTCAGGAAAGGATGCGCGTATCATTGCTCAATCACTTTCCCCGGAGATTCAGCATAAGATTCCGAAATCAAATATCATTTTTTCTGTTGATAAGAAAACCCTCGAGGTCATCATTACGTCCGAAGATATCAGTTCCCTGAGAGCAGCATGTAATTCCTATCTCCGGTGGATTCAGACCGCATTTGCGGTAAAAAAGCTTATTTAAGGAACTTCAATCGTCTCGGTTCTTCCCGGGCCGATTGAGACAAGGCTGATTGGTACACCAGCCTCTTTTTCGATGAATTTAAGGTATGTTTGTGCTTCTTTCGGGAGTTCTTCAAAGGTTTTGGTGTTTTGGTCTATGGTCTCCCAACCTTTAAATTCTTTGTACACTGGTTTGCAGGCTGTAAAAACTTCGATGTTTGCAGGGATATAATCGATTCTTTTTCCCTCAAGTTGATATTGTGTGCATATGTAGACTTGTGATAACCCATTTAGCACATCAAGTTTCGTAATCGCAAGTTTCGTAATCCCCGAAATCATACAGGCGTGTTTCACGACAACTAGATCAAGCCAGCCGCACCGACGTGGTCTACTCGTTGTTGTTCCATATTCATGGCCGGTTTGTTGCAGGTGTTGTCCGGTCTTATCAAGAAGCTCTGTTGGAAGTGGTCCTTCACCAACCCTTGTGGTATACGCTTTGACGATCCCGATAATTTCATCAATATGCTTTGGTCCGATACCAACACCAGTTGTCGATCCACCTGCGATGGTATTTGAAGACGTTGTATACGGGTAGGTACCGAAATCAACATCGAGCATAGTACCCTGCGCGCCTTCAAGCAGGATCTGTTTCTTTTTCTGTATCGCGTTATTAAGCTCAACATGAGTGGTTGTGATATACTCTTGTAATCGAGCGCCATAGGCACTGTAGGTTTCAAGGATTTCTTTTTCATCAAATTTGGTTTTCATATCATAGATGTCGATTATTTTTTGTTTGAGAGGAAGGAGACGTTCCAATAACTTACGCAATGTTTCCTTATCTGTGAGATCGATTGCTCTGATTCCCTTACGAGCCACCTTGTCGCTGTAACACGGTCCGATGCCACGCTTTGTGGTCCCTATTTTTTTATCACCGAGGTATTGCTCTTCGGCTCCATCCAGAATTTTATGATAGGGCATGATGATGTTTGCTCGCTCACTAATTAAAAGGTGTGGTTTGATTCCTCGCTGTATGAGTTCATCGATTTCATGAAGGAGAACCTCCGGGTCTATGACAACACCGTTCCCGATGACACCAATTTTCCCCTGGATAACGCCAGAGGGGACCACATGGAGTTTGTAGACTTCCTCCCCGACTTTAATGGTATGCCCTGCGTTATTACCCCCCTGGAATCGTACCACGTAATCCGCGTTCTTTGAGTAGTAGTCAACAACTTTTCCTTTCCCTTCATCGCCCCATTGCGTCCCGATCACTAAAGTTACGGTCATGTTCTCCCTCACCTGGCAATAGAAAACAGATAAATAAACATACTGACTATAATTTCGACACTGAGATAGTGAATTTTGGTGGTTTCTCCAAATGACGTTTCACTGCACATGCCTCTGCTGTTTTCATCACCGCATTCCTGTATTTCTCTGGAAACTCCTTTGGAAGAAACATGTTAATATGAATGTTCTCAATCATATGTGTTACCTGATCTTTTTCAAATGAAAGCACCAGTTTCATGTCAGGTGTCGGGATCTTGTTTCTCTGACAGAAACTGAGCACATAAATCCCAACACATGTTCCAATCGAGGCCAGAAACAAGGAGAATGGCTCAGGGGCAGAACCCTCACCGTCTTCATCAACTGGCTGATCAGTTTTAATCGTAAATCCCTTATATAGCGCATCTACTTTTTTTCCACCAGGAAATGTAATTTCCATATCCATACGATCATCCTCCTATCAATATTGTATATCCTTCTGAGTTGCTAATCAATCCGTCCGTTTTTTTTTACTGTGCGATTTCATCAATCATGCATAGAAGCTGTGAATCCTTAAACCCACGCTGTTGAATCGCCCTACTTGGACAGGTACTTACACATGCGCCACATCCCTGGCACAACCCTTCATTGATCTTCGCATGAGCGATGAGCTTTCCGTTGATTTCTTCCTCAACTCGTTCAATTGCGTTATAGGGACAAACAGAAAGGCACAGCCCGCACCCACTGCAGAATTCCTCATCAATAAAAGCAACATTCGGTTCAGCTTGGAGTGTGGGTTTTGAAAGAATCGTTGCGGCACGAGACGCGGCACCACTCGCCTGCGATACCGTATCCTGTATATCCTTCGGGCCTTGACAACACCCTGCGAGAAAAACCCCACCAACAAACGTATCCATCGGTCTCAGCTTCGGATGAGCTTCAAGGAAGAATCCATCGCCACTTAACGTCAAACGAAGCAGACGAGCAAACTCTGGAGTATCAGCCTGCGGCGTTATCGCCGGCACCAGCACCACCAGGTCGGTTTTAATCTCAAATAACTTGTTTGTTATAGT
>DATLAF010000213.1:0-12780 GCA_035527635.1 Thermoplasmatota archaeon
TTGTATGGTTCCAATCGGAAAGGTCTTATTTTGGTTTGGCTTTATGTGGTCTGGTGTCTTCAGTGTTGTTTGCATTTTGTCGCCAATAAAATACAAACTGCTGAAGGCACTTAACTTTTATTCAAGTGCGAAACTCAGGATCAAACCAACGGTACCTATCACCACATCGTATCGAATTGTTGACGACGTATGAAAAACGACCATAACGAGTCCTTCGTTATTTGTTTACAATCAGTGAATCTCTTGGCCAGCAAGACAGACAACGCCTCTTCACTTTTATCAACGATAAAAGAATGATCGTATTTCATGATGTGACTATTCCCATACGGGTAAAAAAAATATGGGAATTACGGGTAATAATACGTTGCTACTGACTACGTATTTTTTGCTTTATTGATCTGATGCTCGATTGCGAGGAATGCGTTTCTCATCGCCTGCATTGGACCGTATCCCTCTTGGGTCGCATAGAAGGCACCTGGTTTTCCTGAAAGTTTCATTTCACAGACAACTCGAAAGAGCCCTTGTTTGATTTCTTTATGCTGCTCTAGAGAGACATGAAGATAGCCTACTTCAAGAAATTTTTCATAGTTTTTGAGGAACTCTTCTCTTAAAAACTGGACGGTTTCTTCTTTGTTGAAACCTTGGACGTTGTTATTTCGGTGATGGAATTGGATAGCAATTGTTTCTTCTTTTTCCAAGCCTGCGTATGGCGCAAGGAATTCTTTATGAGTAACGATACCGTGCAGATGGTTTTCTTTTCCTATGAGAATCCCGGGGAGTTCTGCTTTGTGCATCTTGGTGTGAGCATCCTTAATTGCTGTATCAGGCGATAAGAGCAAGGGTTGTTCTTGCATAATTGTTTTTACGGGGAGATCGAGTTTTTGTCTTTTTTCTGGTTCAAAGTCGTCACGTCCTTCGACATTACTATGCGCATGGAGAACGTTGTTAATGAGAGTATCAATAGAAATAGTACCGACAACGGTCGTATGATCAACAACTGCGAGATATGAAATATGTTCCTGTCGGAATAAATGAAGGACTTTACCAATGGTCTCATAGGGACTGATAGAAAGGGGGTTTGTACACATGATGGTTTTCACGGGCTGTGTCCCGATATTGTGTTCGGTGAGTTTTTTGATGACATCATCTGCAGTGACAATACCAAGGAGGGTATCGTCGCGAAGGACAGGAAGAACATAGACATTGTTTTCCACCATGACGCGAGCGATTTCTTCGACAGGAGTCGTTGGGGTGAGTTTTGGTGTATGAGAAAGCAACGTATGGAGTTTTGTTTGCAGTGTTACTTTCGGCTCTATCTGCGTTCGTTTCAACAGCAGTCCATGGTATTTACCATGATCGGTGATGACGATAGCATCAGTAGTGTTGAACAGATTTATGGCTTGAGAAAAGAATTCGTTTGCATCTCTTTTTTCTACATCGGTTATAAGGATGTCTTGTGCTGAAACCATACTCTATCACTTCTCTTTGGGATAAGGAGATAAGTTATAAATGTTTGTTATTAGAGAAAAAACAGAGGAAAAAAGGAAAAAAATTGTGAACTAAGTCACCTTATTGTGTTGATGAGGTGTTGCTTTTTTCTTTTGATTTATAGGTCTTATTTGTCGTAATTCCCATATTAGGATTCGTATTTTCACTGTTTTTTCATCTAAAAAAGGTGTAAAAAGCGAAAGTAATATAAACAACAATTAACAATTGTTAATTGTGGGCGTAAAATATGAGGGAGTATGTTTTTTCCGTCTTTCCTCCTCTCCTAGTTGAATAACTATCTTTCTCTATTTTACGTCCGTCTCCATATATGTCCCAATAGGTTTTTTAAGAATCTGTAAAAATCGGTCTTCCTTGACTGCTAAATCCATGCTGTGGATCAAAGGGGTTAAAGGCAGGATCACCATAAAAAACCCGAACATAAAAGGTCGGCAACTCCGTATCGATGCGTTTTTCTCCACGTAATGCTTCACCAACACTCCAGTCGTCAACAATCAAATGATTTTCAAGAACGGTAAGACCAGATTCTTGACCTGTTTCTCTTGTCGCCCCCACAAAACCATTGCAACCCGCATGAAGCATCGCAAGCCCAATGTTCATTTGCGGGGGAAGACCATCGGTACGCCCCATAAGACAGGCGGAGGTTAAGAAAATGCTTGGTTTATCATACACCCAGTTTTTTGCATGAGCGACATCTATTGCTTTCGAATAGATATCCAATCCATACAGCGATGCAGCAAACCAAAACCAGTCCCCATGACCAAGATACTCAATATAATTAGCACCAGTATAAACATGCAGAAGTTCTGCAATCTGCCGACTGTTCCGGAAGTCCCCATATACTTTTGAGGTGAACCCGTACTTTCTAATTTCTTTGGCATACGGGATCTGATGGAAAATCCCTCCGGTTTCAGCAAACCCTTCCCCGAAAACGAAACTGAATCGATAGTGCCAATCGTCTAGGCTCCCTGGTGGACCGCATAGCGTTTCATAAAAGAACGTGCGCGCGATTAAAACACTACAATCCTGTACATCCCAACTGATAAGACGTCCCACGGAGAGATTCTGATTAACGGAATAGGGGTTATCAGATGGCAATCCTCGGTCAGGTATATCTTCTTGAGAGGGGCCATAGTAATACATGGGGATCATCGTAGTATCTGCAAGAATGGCAAGCCAAGCAGGCCCCTGAAGATACCCAGAAAGAAGACCATGAGTATTAAGGGATTCTAAAGTTCTCTCGAGTTGCTGGACCGTTGTGTTGACTTTCATGTTTGTAAAGGGATGGAGAGATTCATTGTACCACGGACCGGTTCCTGACCCCTGAGCAACTGATACATAGGAACTATCGGTAAGCTCCCATGAAGCATTCGCGATGATGAGCCCGCCATGGGCTGCAGTGAGGTACGCTGCCATACTAGAAAGCTTTGGAATTAATGGGAGATGAGGAGAACTCAGTGTTGAGATAGTTGCCATGATAGTGACATTAGCATTGACACGAGATATTCCTCGTTGCATAAAGTAGCCGCCTTTTATGCCATTATACACTGTTATTTGAAGGGTGTATGACCCTGACGCATTACAGATGAGTGTTTCGAGATATGTTTTTCCAATATCATAACCCATGCTATTTGCATACGCAACAATCTGTCCATGAGTATCGGTAAGGGTCATGAAAAGAACAGGGACAACTGGAACGAAAAGCCGTACGAAAAATCCGTGATTTTGGAAGATTTCTGCAGAGATTTGGAGCCGGATAACACCATCAGGGACACTTATGCTATATTGCCGAGTATCATTCCCAACAATATCAAATTCTTTACTGAGGATGATGACCTTTTTATTGATAATATGTTCATTAATTGTTGTTTTCGTCGTGTTGATAATCGATGGTGGGATAACGTCTGATGGATTCGCCATGGTAAGATAGTTGATAGAGCCAAAATGATCTTTTATAACGGTTAAAATCGTATCCGTGATCGCGTCTTCATTGAGAAGAGATATGACGGTGACATTAGTGATGTTAAGAGTACTATTTCCAACAAGATAAGCATGGGTGGTTTGAAGCTGCGTGCAAACAGCTTGAAGCTCATCGTCGTTCTTATCAGAGATAAGGATTGGGAGATTAAGGTAACTTGCAAGCGGTGCTGCAAGAAGACTGAGTTGATATGCATCCATGGTATCGTAGGGAAGAATAAGAACGCTAGGTGCAGTGGTAAACACTTGTGTTGCCAAGGCTATGGCAATCTCAGAGGCAGACCCTAACAGCTCTATCGTATGATACGAAGTATTCAGATGCTCACCAAGTATCAGAAGCGTATGATTATCAGAAGTAAAATAGGTTTCAAGAAATCGGGTTTGTGCATCGGTGAGATCACCTTCATGAGTAACTAACAAGGGTAAGAGTCCGGTAGTGTTCGCTATTTTATCATACCAACACGCAACGCTGGTACTGATGAGACTTAAAAAAGGATCGCTCTCAGACACGATTACCGCATCTACCATGGATTTCCGAATCGATTGATGAAAACCAAACTCCAAAGAAGAAGCAGTGATGGCCTCTTGTTGTATCCCTAGCATAGACATAGGGGAAAGAAGAAGGAAGAAACACAGGAAGGCAACAGTGAACGTTTTCATCATCTATATTTATAAAGAGAAGGATATTAATAATCTTTGTATTGCTTGCCTTTTTTTATAAAAAAGAAAGGAGGATAAATAATATATAGGGTCATCGTGTATTAAATTTCATTTAATCGAAAATTCATGGTTATTAAGGGGAATTCTATGAAAAGGAGCTTAAGCGTTATCGTTATGATGATTCTGGCAATTTTTTCAATGGGTGCCACTGCAGTGATGACCGATTCACATTCAATCTCAACCGAACCGCAACATCTATGGGTTGTTGATTCTGCAAGAGAAGTTTCTATTGAAATTAATACATCTGGTATCGCATACGGTCATGAGCTCCTCTGGAAAGCGAATACAACTGGTACGAACTATGAAGAATCTGCAGTAACCTATGCTGACGGTATCGCGTACATTGGTTCCTGTAGCACCCATGGAGATGGTTACGATAAAATCTTCGCAGTCAATACAACCAGTGGTGAAATTATCTGGAGCAATGACACAGGGCCAGGATATGTTGGTCCGGTCATCGACGGAGAGGTAGTCTATATCGGGAGTTGTACTCACGGCAATGACCCTGAGAACGAATATATGTATGCATTTAATAGATTCACTGGAGAACAACTGTGGAAAACACCTATTTACGGTGGTATTGCAGAGTCGGTTCAGTATGATGGAAATAAAATATATTTTTGTTCTGGTTTTTATGAAACAAAAATGTATGCATTAAATAAGGTTGACGGCAGTATCAACTGGGTATTTTCGACAGGCTTCAGTGTTTGTCCAAATAAACCAATGCTTAAGGATAACGCTGTCTACGGTGCTTTTTATAACAGCTATAGCCAAGGGAGATTGTATAAAATAAACGCAAGTACCGGTCATGAATTATGGAATGTATCCTTATCTGCTGGCCCCTGGGACAACTCCATTACTGCAGATGGCCAGGGGAGAATTTTTTTAGCAATTTATTGTGATAATACAATGAATGCGTACGACGAAAGCGATGGACAGTTACTATGGACGTATTCTCTCCATGATAGATCATTGTCCTTTAATGCGTATCATAATGGGTGCGTTTTTATCGCAGATACACAAGGGTACGTGTACGCACTGATTGCTAGTACCGGTCATCTTCTCTGGGAAACAAAAATCGGTGGTACCTGTGATATAAGCTCTCCAACAGTAAGTGGTGGGCTCCTCTTCATTGGAACACGGGATGGCCCGGATGGCGCGTTTTACGCGCTGAACGAAAGCACCGGTTCGATTCTTTGGCGGTACCCAATTGGTGCGAGCGTCACCGCGCCTCCCTCGATAGTCAACGGGATAATGCTCTGCGGTTCAGATGGATGGAATATGTATGCGTTTGATGTCGGTGTTGGAAGTGGTGAATGGCTGCTGCACCGCTATGATCATTGGAATACGGCGTATTCACCGGTTGGCCTAGAAAGATGGGAATACATCAGTGCAACCTGTAGCTCTCAGCAAGATATTATCACATGTATGGTCATAAATATTTATGATCATCAAGTACAAAACATTAACTTGCATCTGCCGTTTTCAGCATACTGGTATACAGAAACCGGTGAGCTACTCAAAGAAAATTCTGATACCTATACTATTGGATCATTGCCAAGTGGAGGCTCTCTTACATTATTAATCACGCAGGAGCCATTCTTCCAGGTGACGATTACGAAACCTGAAAAAGGACTCTATATCGCGAATGCGAAAATAATGCCATTTCCTTTCACACTCGTTTTCGGTTCGATTGATGTTGAAGCATCGTTACGAGATGTCAATACATCTCAAATCGATCACGTGGAGTTCTATCTTGATAATACACAAGTAGCAGTTTATGCAGGCCCTCCTTACATTTGGCGGTGGAGTAAACGATCCTTCGGTGCGCATATGGTAAAAGTCATTGCGTATCAAAACGATAAATCTGCTTCTGATGAACTAAAGGTATGGAAGATATTTTAATCACTTGTAAAAACCAATGTCTCCGTCCAAATGATATACATGCAGAAACAAGATTGGTTCTGATTAGATTGATTTCTCTTCGAAAATGAATGTCTGAGTTTAGGTATTTAGCATCAGAGGAGTTGATGCAGAAGGTTGAATAGAAACGGGAATCGTTCTAAAAACTTCATGACAAGGGTATACGATGAAGTTTTCGGCATGCTCACTTGAAGGGTGCCCCAATCACTTTCTGCATAAAAGACGTCTTTAGCCTTTACCTTGATAGTGTAACTTCCTTTTTTTGTAAACGTATGATTGAGGGTTACATCTTCGTTAGAAAGATAAGGACCAACCCAACTACTGTTCATCGTATCACCCCAATCGACAAAATAGTACACTCCATCAGCCTCAGGGTCTTCAGCTGCAAAAGTATAGGGATAGGATATACCAATTTTTCCTTCGGTCGGACCATCAATCGAAGGAGTCGATGGTGAGATATCCTGAATAATGGTAAGCGTTTGTACTCGATACCCGGAAAGACCACCGCTGGCGCATTCTACAATACAACCTCCAGAACCGAGTTCCCTACCTACAGGAGTGTCATCATTTATGGTAGGAGCAACGACTGTCTTGGAATAATACCCATTAGCATTCGTCGTGGTGCTCCAGCTATCGCCAGTGGAAGGGATGCGAATTGAGATAACTCCGTTTTGAATCGGAGAACCAGAGCCTGTGGTAATTGCCTGGCCAGAAATAACAACGGAGGCACCAGGTGCAACTATTGATGGTGTAATCTGCTCTGAAACGGTTATTGGTTGTGGTGTATGGGAAAATGATTGAAGGGTGATGACTGCGTGAAGGGTCATGTTTTCACCGCTTTGATTGATAAGAGATTTGACTAAATTACCGACATCAGTTGAATACCACTCTGGAGTATCTGAACGACCTATTTTATAACATTCAAAGGTTCCCGCAGGGACACTTATCTGCTCCTTTTGCAAACATTGGACTGCTTCATTAATCCATTGGCTTCCATTAAATGATTGATCGTAGAGTCCCTCAATGGTAAATGATCCTGACATGATATTCAGCGATACAAGCTGCCATTGTTCTCCGACATTTAAGGGAAAATCATATAATTCTAATGGTGGTGAGGAGCTGGTTACAAGATTCATTTGATATGGTATTGGTATGATAGTCACGGTAATCGTTCCTTGCGAAAGAATCTCTGTGTTTATCTCAGCAAGGTCAGAAACACGGATATACGATGTCCCGGTAATCTGACCGGCGAGCTGCCCAGGGATACTGTTGAGTATTACTTGCCCGCTGATCTGACCAGTGATGCCTATTTTATACGAACCATCAATTAATCCAATCACTTTTTGTTTGAAATTCTGGATGGACCCAGAAAACGATACATTTGGAATGGAAAAGCTGAGAGGATCGACTTTGTAAATCCATTCGTCACCCAGATACCAGGTTGGGATGTCCCCATCATTTTCATTTCCGTGCTGAGAACTTTTCATTTGAGGCGATGTAGAACGATAGTCCTTTGCAGTAACCCCCATCACGGTAGTGTATGGAATACAGAGAAATAAAAAGCATATACCACCGACAATAAGATTGCGACGGAGAGTATTTGTCATCAAGTCATGCTTCATAGGATTCCTTCCTAACTATCCAATAAGACCCGGCGACATTTAAATGTTTTCAAAAAGATAAAATTTATCAATCATGACAAAAAAATGTTCTCAGTGACGAGGAAAGGCGTTAAATAAACGTGTCATTTAAGACGGATTATAAGGAGAAAAATTTGGATTTTACATGTATTCCTCATATGATGTTGCTACAAAAAAGAATGACTTTCATCTTAACCACTGCATATAAAGTATTAAATAGAGGGTGTTGATTATTATTCTATGAAGGGGAAAAAAAAATGAATAAGAAAATAGTAATTGTAAGCCTTGCCACAGCGGTACTCGTTCTTTTAACAGGGTTGACCCCTGCTCTTGCGTCAAATAACAGCAATCTACCCACGATTAAAAACGATCTGGTCACCATCGAGGTGAATAACTATCTTGGAAGACAAACAAAACAGAGATATACCACCGTTACTGCAAGCGACGCTGAGCAAATACGACAATATTTAATTGAATTGTATAATGCACAGGAAAGAAACGATCATCAAGGTATCGTAACCTACGAAGCACTTTTGAATGAAAAAGGAATTTTCGGTGAGAGTTACCAAAAATTTTATTCAAATAACGATGGCATGACACTCATAGAAAAAACAAGATTGCTTAAACTTCCTTCAAGTCTCGCCGGTGAAAATATCTCAAACAGTCTCTGTTATTTCAATGCCATCGGTGAAGGTCTCGTAGCATGGTGGTTAGCATTACTAGTCTGGCAAGGGATCGTACGAATGATACAAAATGTGTCCAGTATTATTGTGCAACTTATCCTCTTGTTGACATTCCTACCGTTCTTCGTACTTACAATGTTTTTTACTAATTTAATTCCGTTTAGAATACTCGCACCCACGGGGGTATTATCTCTAAAAAATGGAACCATATCTGCTTTAGGCCTTAGTGGGCTTCAGCGAATAACCGTAGGAGCAGAACCATATGCAGTGAACCTCAGTGGGTTTACAGGAATTACCATTAATATCCCACCTGTAAATAATCGCACAGCATTTCTCTTTGTTTCCGGATTCGCCCTGAAAGCAGAAGGAAGACCCACATAATATTTCCCTGAATTGAAATTAGAAACACATTCACAAGGCGATGTTTTACTTTAAGGATTAGATTATCAGCGACATCTGAGAAAAAAAAGACGAATGCTCCAAATATTTTTATTGATTATCTATCCAATATGCAATATCTGAAATAACTTCTTCAGCGACATGTCCTTCAATCAGATACTCAGCATTGGTAGGCACACCAGTTCCGGCAATGAAGAAATGATTCAAGGACGGATAGGTACGTAACGTAACAGATGGGGTGCCGTAAAACGTTTCATTCCAGCCTGCGAAATCTGTCATCGTGACTTGATAATCCCGTGTACCTTGGAGAATTAACAGAGGTATAAGTAATGATTCTGCTGTAACCACAGGATCATATGTCGCAAGATCAGCCCAATATGATCTCGGAGCACCAAGGACGAATTCACTTTGGTTGATATCCAAATTCTTTATCTTCTGCACAAGTTTCTCAAGCTCGGTAATCTGTTCTGATTGATTACTCCCACTCAGGTTCGCAAGATATCGCGTCTGCTCTAACATAAGATCCTCAAGATGTCGGGTTGGGCCTGCTAATATAATTAACCCAACGATTCGACTATCCTGTTGCGCGATACGTGGAGCTAACATCCCTCCCAAGCTATGCCCAAGGACGAAAATCTGTGAATGATCGACAACAGGTGACGCATTCAGCATAGCCACCGCAGCTAACGCATCAGTAATGGTTTCATCCTGCACCGTGAAATTTTGAATTGCTGCCGACTCCGCAGGATATTGCTTTGTCCGCTTCTCGTAGCGGAACACCACGATACCTTTCGATGCGAATCCCCAGGCGAGATCCTTAAATGGTTTATTAGGGCCATACGTTTCATCCCGATCATTCGGCCCGGAGCCATGTACGAGAACAACTGCAGGAAACGGACCTGCCCCTTTTGGAACCGTTATCGTGCCAGGCAGTTCCCATCCCCCAGAACCGATGGTGATATTTTCTTCAGTAAATGCATCGATGTTCGCATAGGAGGGAGGCGAATAAGCAAATTCTTCTTGTGTCGGTACAACCAGCAGACTGATGACTTTCTGCTGTGTATTAAATGTAATTTTCACGTCAAGAACACGTAATTTTGAAAAATTACAAGTGACATAAACAACAGAATATCCAGACTCATTCGTTAATCGTGCACGTCCAATACTTGTGAGTGCACCATACGAAGCGTCAACTTGCTGCACCCAGATAGAAGCAAAATCTTCCGCAGTGATTTGTGAGGTAATAGATGTATCAAAATAGCTATACACGCCGGTATAGTTTTGTTCCATGAGAAGCATAACGATATTAAAAGCGGCATCCACGAATGGGTTTTCTGGTTGCTGTTGTTCTTTTTGCTCCAGTACACATCCAGACAATGCAGCTCCTGTAAGAACTATTACTACGATACACGACATTATTTTCTTCATACTTTTCACCTTCACAATAATATCAATAGCATAGGTGGATATCACAGGGATTCAATAAATTTTCCAAGAAATTAAAAAAAAATGATTATTCTGTTGTGAATTTTAGTCATAAAGTAATTGTAAGGAAAACAATAATTTTACAAATAATCATAGAAAAGTTTTAAGATGGTGAAGTCTTTCAAGTTTTTATTGAAAATCATTCTCAGGGGGATAACATGGTAACCATATCAAATAATCAAGATTCGACTGAGGTATTACAAAAATTAATACCACCAAAAGAGGAATGGACGCCGGTTGATACTGCGTTGCATTCGCCAACAACGTTCTTTCTTAATTATAAAAAAGCACAAGAGCACTTGCTTCCCGCTATTCGACATACCTTTAAACATCATTACGAAAACAATTTCCTATATCATCGCGTCTGTGAGGTCAACGGTATTACTCCTGATATGATTTCATCGAAAAAGGATTTGAATAAAATACCGTTACTCCCTGATGCTTTTTTTAAAGATTACCCTGAAGGGAAAGGATTTTTACACTGGTTGAAAACAATTTTTACAGGGTCGCTACCCAAGCCGATTTTTAAAACAGATAACCCGTCCCATGATGAGATTATCGAGGAGTTCAATAAAAAAGGTACCAGTATTATGTTTACGAGTGGTACCGGCGGTCGCTTTAGCTTCATCCCCCATGATACTCGTTCATGGAACCGGGTGAAATACAGCGCGATGAAATCAGTCATCGAGCTGATGGATTACGACCCCACTGACCAAGTCATCCTGCTCATCCCTGACCCACGGCAGACGAACCTGACGATCGCAAGTCTTTTCGGTATTGCCTATGACCTATATGACCCAGCAAATATCCATGTAGCCTTAGATATGAAGATCACCACGCAATTTCTCAGGATGCAACGGGATGAAACCATCGGCATTTCAGAGAAAATAAAAGCAAAAGCGTTATCGACAATCAGTCCGTTGGTACAGCGGTCATCTGACTTACGCATCATTCATTTATTAGAGCAATTCGAAAAAACTGGAAAACGAGCGAATATCGCTGGTCCACCCTTTTGGCTTGACCGTATCATGGATCGGATGAAGAAAGAAGGAAAAACCGTACACTTACCTGAAAGCCAAATTCTCACTGGTGGCGGATGGAAGGCAGAGGAAAATAAACGCCTTCCAGAGGAAACATTTAGAGAAAAGGTCGAGGAGATCCTTGGGATTCCTCAAGACCGCTATCATGATGTCTACGCGATGTCTGAGTGCAGCTCGGTGTTTCTTAGCTGCGAAGGACACTACAAGCATATTCCTCCGGTGATTGTTCCTTTTGTCCTTGATGAGGATTTGAACCAACTTGGGTACGATCAAGTCGGACGTTTTGCATTTATTGATCCATTACCTGATAGTTACCCTGGTTTTATCATCACCGGGGATCGGGTAAAAATATTAGAGCGGTGTCCGATTTGTCATCGAGAAGGACCAGTGCTGGATATTGAGGTTACCCGTCTGCCTGGAGTCGAAGGACGAGGGTGTGCAGCAGTGATGGCTGAGTTGATGAAACAGGATGGTGATGAGCATAGTGCGTTTCCCGTCGGATGAATGGATTAAAATCTTTAAAGAAGAACTGAACAAGAGTACAGCATATCAGGAAGTCGCGAAGGATTGGGAAGGTGATTTCCTGTTTGTGATCACCCCTGATGAGGAACTGAAAATAGAAACCGTGTTTTATATTGATCTGTGGCATGGAAAATGCAGGGATGCGTATCTGGTAAAAGGAGAAAAACAAGCAAAGTTTGTTTTCAAAGGCCCGTATTCGAACTGGAAGAAGGTCATTCGGAAGGAACTGGATCCTATCCGAGGGTTAATCAGAGGGATGTTCACTGTAGATGGTGATTCTCGGGTGATCCTGGATCAGGCCAAGGCAGCTCAGGAGCTCGTAAACACAGCAAGTAAAATCCCTGTTGTTTTTTAAAAGGGTTACCTCTATGGGACAAGCTATTGAATGTCATTTCTGGGATCCTGCGATACGATTTGATCACGAGGTATCGTTTACCTCTGAGGATATCGGTGGTGGCATTACTCTTAGGAAACCGGTTTTCACAGTTGAAATTTTAGAGAAAATCATTGAAAGAATAAAACAAGCACGTCAGGAATATCTCCGTACACATGACATCCTCGAGGTTCTTGATGCAATCGATACAGTCAACGCATTGTGGCGGAATCCTACGTATCACGGGAGAAAAACAGCTCGAGATGTTTTACCGACTGTGACTGGGTTTTCCATAGAAATGATTGAATTATGGGGGTTTAATTATTTTTTTGACATCCTTAAAAAAGATAATCTCCCGCTCACAGGGAAACAACAACCGAATAATTTTAAGGAGTTTGCTAGGTGTGGTGATGGCCTGGTGAAAGCCTACGGCAAACCACATATCAGTCATTCCAATTATGAACCAGAGGTGATTGGCCATATCTGCGCAGGTAATATCCTTGGCCTTGCAG
>DATLAF010000214.1:0-19438 GCA_035527635.1 Thermoplasmatota archaeon
TCATGTAAGTATTCCTCTCGTTGTTTCGTCGTCATACTCTTTATCTTATCCTTAAAAATCCGTCGTGTATGACTACTTTTTTTGCTTTTCTTCATAGTTCCTCTTTGTTATGTTGATATTTTTTATCATGTCTATCAAAAAAATATAATATTAAAAAACCACATCCAAAAGGCATACTCATTCCAAGTAAAAATTTAAAACCAAACAGAATTTCGTCGACAACGATAAAAGCTGAGGAAGCACCAATATATATTCCTGCAAAGAAGGTAAAATAGTCTCCAATCGACAATTCTTTCAGTTTCATGCTTCCTCTTTCTTCTTCCCCGGCGTGAACCAACTGAGGATACCGCCTTTCTTCGACTTCCCGCCACTTGTAATCTGCTGCTTCTGATTCACATCCATGCTTTCTCTCCGGATATTCGTATACTGCATCTTCCGGTCAAAACCACCGATCTCCGGGTTACTCCGGCACATCTGATACTCTGATGTCGTCCGGATCTTGATATCAGTCGCATACTCACGCATATACGGGATGTCACGCGCCATCCGTGTGCTGTCAAATTCGCCCAGGTGACGCAGGTTATCAGGTCGTTTCGTGTTACTGTTCACCACATGCGTCCCGAAGAAAGATACGTTCGGGTCGAACTTCTCCTTCTGTATCTTCGCTATCTCCGCCTGTATCTGATACTGGATCAACGCCTGCTGGGCATCATCTACTTTCCCTGCTCTGTCAAGATCACCCTCCGGGGTGTCCCCTGGTTTGTATTCTGGCATCCGCATCTCATCGATCTTTTGTTGAATATCAGCTAGAGGGTTCTCCTCGTCTTCATCATCATCTTCTGTTAAAACAGGCTCATCCGTCATAAAAAACAAATCACCTTACTATAAATAAGAGATAACCATGAATCCCATTATCAAAAACCCAAGACCAGTCCCGAAAGCGGTACCTCCCAACCAACCAACAACATAGTTTGTATTGATCTTCTTCTGGATGATCCTTTCAATGATATGCTCTTCTTCAGGGTGCCCCTCAAGAAGCTTCAATAATTTCTCTTGCCTTTTATATTCATCAGCGTTTCGTACATGCTTGTACGTCTTATAATTCAACCACGTGCTTAATGACATATCCTTTTTTCTCCTTATTTCTTTCCTTTTTGTTTTCGTAGGAATAAAAGAATCTTATAATATCGTTCATCTTCCTCATAATTATTTGATGTTATAAGAGCAAAAATGAAAAATACCGCGAATAGGAATCCCGCTATCATTGTTATAAAAAGAAGTTTCCATAAGAATGCTTCGTTTAATGCAGAGAAATCCATATTTATTATTTTTATTGATATGTACGCGAATAAAAGGAAGAAGCCGGTGTATGCGAAATAGTATATCCAACTGAATATATTTGAGTGTTTTATACGGTCTTCAAGAAGTTCATCGCTTGCATCATAATCCTTTGTTTTTCTGTCTAACATGTTTTTACCTTCCTTTTATGGTCCTTCTTTCCAATGTTTACCTAACATATCCAATGATTTTATCGCAGCCAGCATCAACGTAAAAACAGCGAACGCGATAGGAAGCCATGCTAACGGCTCATACTCCTTCACATGATACGTGATGATCTCATCGGTCACTGAAGAATAATAACTACTAGATGCCGTCAAAATACATGCGGCAGCGATAAAAAAAAGCACTACTGAAGCACCCAGGAGTATCACGATAAGGTTATCTGATTTCGTCTCCTCGTTCTCCTCCACCTGGTTCGTATCCCGCTCCTCGTACAAGGCGAACACCATGCAGAAGAACGCGAACATAAAAAGCAACACGCCAATGATTATCTCCATGTCTATGTGGCCTCCTTTGTTTTCTTCCGGGCGTTAATAAAAACATAGATGACGACAAGGACGCCAGTCACCAAGAATAATGAGCTGAGGAGGGATTGCAGCACCAGTTGGTATGGCGCAAGCGCGTAACAGATGAATACGAACCCCATGAACAGGAACATGAACATCCCGAACAGGCTTATCCGTCGTTCCGTCTTCATCTCCAGCTCCTCACGTATCCCGTCAAGTATCTCATCTCGTACTCCCTGATGGATGAGGTTGTTCAACCATCGGTTCAGATCGCCCTTCGGGATATTGTGCTCCACCCATTGTTCATCTTCGACGTCATCAAAACGAAAGGTCCGCGGCTCACTGCTCATCTTTGTCTCTATGTCACAAAACAGGTGTGTCTTTTAAATACATTATCAGGGAACATCTTATATATGATGAAAAAGTATTTATACCACCTAGTATATTACTATGGTGTATGAATAAGATGGAATGTGAGCGTTGCGGTCATACCTGGGTGAAACGGATTGATAAGCCTGTGGTCTGCCCTAGGTGTAAAAGCCCGTATTGGAACCGGAAAAGTGAGGTATAATGTATACGATTGACGGATACATCAGGTTCTTTATTTGTATTGGAGTTACTGTTGTTGGAATTGTTGTTTCAGGGATGATACATAACTGGTGGATGAATAAAAAACATGAACAGAAGGGATAAAATGAAAAGACTGTGGTTATGGTGGCTGATTGGTGCTCTACTTTTTGGATTTTCTATATTTTTAACGTGGCATTTTCAGCATACCAGAATTTCATATTATATTGAACTAGTTTGTGTTGTTATAATATATTTATGTTCATGGGTTGCGTTTGTGACATTAAGTGATAAACCCTTTGATTCTCACGTTGTTGAGGGATAAAAGATGAAGAAGATAATAAAATTAATTGAAGGCGAATATTACTGGGTGAAAGATAACTATGGAGATTTAGAGGTATCAAGGTATTCAGGGAACGAATGGAATTGCATGGGTATTGAGTATGGTGTCGAAAAAGATAAATTAACTCCTATAAAACACATTAGGAAACCATGAACTTGAGGGGTAGAAAAATGAATCCATATGATTGTATTGGAGGAGTGTCGCTTATCCTAGCAATATTGATTTGTTTACCTTGGATGTTAAATGAGTTTGGGCGAGAGCAAACTATTATTGCAGATTGCTTCGTTATTGGAATCTTTTTAATTGGAATTTATACTGTTGAACGAGGAAAGAGAAAGATTTTTGGTAAAAACCATGAGATTGAGGGATAAGAAATGTGGTTTGACGGTATAGGATTAATTGTATTAATCTATGATTTGATAGTCATTACCATATCATTTATTTTTCTTTTTTATAATGAATTTATTGATGAAATCCATACGGAGCGGGGATAGAAATGGTTGAATTATGTATCGATGGCTCAATTATCACCAAAGAACTGTGCGAGGGCTGTCGCCTTCTTTGCAGTAAGAAAAACCAGTATGTTGAGGGATTAAAAAATGAAGTTACCAATAAAGAAGAAATATTTTGACCTTATTAAATCAGGAGATAAAAACGTAGAATATCGAGATGGTCATATTACTTTTATTTGCGAAGAGACAAAAGAGCAATTAAGAAAAGAAGTGAATCGAGTTTTTCTTACAAGACGTTCTTCAATATCACCTGAATTAAATGATGATTCCTGTTTCACTGAAGATATTTTAATCGGATTTGATTTGGTTGACGCTCCGAATAAACCATTAAAACGTGATGTTGAGGGATACTAATGTGGTGGACAGGTGACTTTGGAAGAATAGGAATATTCAGCTTCACATCAGCCAATGACCTCCTTGCATACCCTTTTGTGAAACTATATCTTATCATAAAACATGTTTACATCAAACGAAAACAGAGGAAACTTGAACATAAACTCTTTCATTAAAAAAGCCAGGATGTACCAAGACACACTACTTTTCAACCACCGCCTCAAAAAACAGGTGAGACAACGATCCTACCGCGTCTTCCTACAGCGGAACACAGGATACCTCCCCAGCATCCCCTGTCTCCTACGATGGCGCACGACCCTTCTAGCAATGAGCCTGGGGTGCATCGGTGTCACCAGCCTTTTCGTATTCATCGACTACCCCAGGTTCATCCTCTACGACATCATCATCCTCGGACCAGACCTAGAGGGGATCACCTCGATACCCATCCTCATGGGATCCGGTTTCATCATCCTGTTCAGCTTCAGCATGATGATCGACTTTGTGGTCTATAGAAGAGGTGGACACGGGATGTTCATCAACTAGCTATTCTGTGGATTCCGAGTACGCTGAATAAATCTTTGAGATACAAAGAAGCAACAGCACCAAGAATACAAGGAACGACACTAAAAAGATGTAGATAACGCTCGTGGTGAACAACGCGATGATACCAGCGACAGCACACCCGAGGATGAGTTTAAGAGGATTCATAGAACTTAAACCAGATATTTTTCAGCCTTTCATTAATCTGCTAGATACATATAGTCAATCTTGTATTTCTTGCCATATTTTCGTTTCAAACCACGTACATATCGAGCAGCAGCTGTTCGCTTTGTGAATGACTTTCGATTCCGGTTTTCAGCTGCACTTGTGGTCCCCCAATGAACATTATATTTATTATTCCCCGTGCAATATTTACTGGATGTCGATATTGACATTACTGGCTTTCGATGTTTACTTCTCTTTTTAACCATATTTCTCCTTATAGTATATCCATGATGTTCTTACTCACCGTGTTCGCACGCTTACCTGCGCTGCCGAATGCCTTCCGGTTCTGCTTACTGTTCAGTTTCTTCCAGATACGCACACCGGAGTCCATAGTCTTCCTGGTTCGTTTGTATGCTTTCTTCAGTTTCTTCCGATGACTTGTTTTCTTCTTCTTCTTTTTGACGAGAGCGGACTCCCGATATCTTTTCACCATATTATTTCTTCCTCTTTTTATGAGTTTTTTTGTGTTTTCTGCAAGGCATGATACTCATTTATCTCTTCGCGTATTTTATCGCATTCTGTTTTGTTTTAAACCATTTCCTTCTTTTTCCTAGAACAGTCCAAGCGAACATAGAGTTTGCCTTGTTTTTTTTAGGGAGATATACAACACGGACTTTCTTTCCATTACTAGATGTTGCCATTCCTTGATAATATTTAGTCATGATCTACCATCCTTTGAACGCGTCTAACACTTTCTTCGATGCACCCATGAGACTCGGCACACCAGCTAACGATGAACCAATCCTGAAGACGTTCATCGAAGTGGGATCACCGGAGAGAGCGCCAAGATTCCCTGCGACCAGTCCCGCGGTCCCGTAACCGAGTGTTTCCGTCATCATCATCGAATAGATGTTATCCTTCTTCTTTTTACTCATATATTCCTCTTTTTTATCTTATGCTCATACTCCCAACGACCAACAGGAGTAACGCCTGCTTTGTTGCAGAGTGTTTTATCAAAAGTAACAAACAAATTACACATTCCCCCGCAGGGGTACACATCACATTCACGATAATGACATTCCCCGTTTTGATTGCGAAGACACATCTGAGCGATAGACGCATCAAAAACCATACATGCTCTCCCCTGACAATAGATCACGGATGCTTTTCTTCAACGGGTTTATCCCCACAGTTAATTGATTAGAAGCAAACTCATACGTCTCTTTCTTATCTCTACTTAGATTCCAGTCTATCCCATGCTCGATATCGAAATCACTTTCTCTTGCTTTACGGATTATCTGCATGGTCTGTATGTGAGTCATCCCTGACTGCTCTTGGATGCGTGATGCCATAGATTTCTCATGAATATCAACGGGCTTAAGAAGATTCCTGCTCCTTGTCGCCTTTGAATACCCTAATCTCGATGGTAGATAAGACATTGATATTTTAGGTGTTCTAATAATATTTGATACTGATAAAATGCTACGATGATGAGAGGATTTATTCTTATTCTTCCAGCTTCTGCTAGAGAATACTCTATGCTGGCTTGCTATAAGCCCACTCTTATGTTTCCTCTTGCATCGTAAACAATAATACATGATTCCACAGGTTTTTTATTTCTTTATATGATGTTCTTTCCTATAGGATCGTTCCCATTTCTGACGGCTATGCTGTACCTGATCTTGATGCCAACCAAGGCTTGTATGCCGTATTTTCTTCCTGGTTGTCACTCGATAGGTTTTCATCCGGCCTTTCTTTGTGCCTGGGATGTAGTTCACTTTTGTTACAGTGATACGTTTTCCTTTTGCTTTTCTTTTCGCTGCATGGGCTGATCCCGCTCTTATTCTTCTTGATGTCAATTTTTCACCTCCGTTTTTTCTTCCTGGTAATCACCTGGTAGGATTTCATCCGGCCTCGTTTCGTGCCAGGGATGTAATTCACCTTAGTGACCGTCACTTTTTTGCTTTTGCCTTTTCGTTTCGCCGCTTTGGCTGATCCGGCACGTACTCGTTTTGTGGTCATAGTTTGTATTCACCTCCGTTTGCTTTTTACAATCGCATGAAACTTCCAAAGCCCCTTTACAGGATGTTTGTTGAATCTCACTGATTTAATATTACTTTTTTTGATATGGCGCGCTGAATGCAGTTTGTTCTTCGCATCATCGATCCGTTTCCTATACGTGTATCCTGTGTATTCGCATTGCGTCATTTCTTTTTACATCCGTTTCTTTCTATGATGATATGTAACAGAATAAAGATACATACCGTTTCTTTTCGGTTTCTGTAGTTTATTGATTCTGGTTATCACGATTGATTTTTTCGCCCTGTTTTTTACTGTTTGTGCTGTTCTTCCTCTTAGATGCATGTTTGTCATGTTCTACCTTCGTTTCTTTTTATTTTATTCTTTTAACTTTTCCAGTGAGTAAGCTTTTTAAATTCAGACGAATAGTTTTTTGTGTTCTACTACCAACAAAATATCCGCTTTTGCATTTATAAACTGGTTTTTTCATTGACCTGCCCGCTTTCAAAGCAGCCTTCTTTGTTTTATAAAAACCAAATTTTGGCATCTTTTATCTCCTCCGTTTCTTTTTTACTTGTGAATAGATACCACGATGCTTCGTTTTTCTGAGACCCGTTGGCCTGTTTTTGGTTGTTCGCATCACTGACACATGTTCATATGGATTATCAAACATATTCCATTGCCTGCATTCAAGTCTCGCTGCTTTCACCGTTGGCTTTTTTTTCCAGAAAGTAGTTTTCTTCCCATGAAATTTTTCTTTATACTTTACCCATACCATTTTTCTACCTTCGTTTCTCCATTATTGTATATGAGAATAAACTTTGTATAAATCTCCATGTTTTTTGTATTTTTTAGGAACATTGTTTAATTTAGTTCCTACTTTACGGTGTTGGCTGTTGCTATGGGAACCCCAATACCATCCTCGTTCTCTTCTAGCAACTTTTTTAGCTTTTCCTTTATTAACATGTCTTGCATCAACAATGAATGTTTTTGCATTTCTATGACTCGTTGATAAGACTCTAAACTTTCTTGTTGTCATTTTCTATCATTTCTCCATGATCGGCACATACACACGATACCGAGTAAAACCCAACCGAGACAAACGACCAAGCTGATTACCCTTACTCATATTCCACCGCAACTTCTCAATATACGGCTCAACCCGCTTAGACCCCACCTTCTCCTGCCACTGCATCACAAAAGCCTCCGCGTCCTTCTTATGTCTGAACTTCGCCACACGCTTATAATTCTTACCGTTATGGAAGAACTGCCGATGCTGACCAGAGCCATCCTCAACCTTCTTACTCATCGTTTCCGTCTCCTGAAATAAACACGATAATGCCCTTTCATCGGTAAAACCTGAGCATATGATCTCGGAAGACCTCGCACCCGATGTCTCAACTGCTTAGCGAGTTTCTTAGCCTTTGTTTTAGAAATATTCTGGCTAGCGAGTTTATACCTATGGCCATCAATTATCTTATACCCAGGAACACGTTTATTACTCATTTAACCCACACTCGATAACAAGTACGTTTATTCCCCCATGCTGCGCCTTTTGTTCCTTTTTCTACAACACAATGCCTAAACCTATGTCGTATATCATTTGCTCGTTTTTGTGCCAATTTTTTAGATGAATATGTAGCAACTCTTGACCATCCTTTTGTATATCCTGGTCTATCCGTCAAGGAATCATACCTCCGATAACAGCAATAGGAGAACTAACCTTATCCTTAACATATTTCACCGTAACATTATACCCAAAAGTAACACATCCATACTTCCGAAGCTTATGGATGTCTGAATCGTCAATGCAAACCACCTGTTTCTTACTCATGGACACACACCAGTAAGAGAGAAACACATGGGGCCAACCATCGGCCAACCCATGTCAGAATAACCGCTCACCCGCCGAAACCTCCGCCAATTGCGCCTATGATCGTACTACCGATCAGGACTATTCCTAAAATCCCTAACAGGATTGCACAGATAGTCATGAACATCTGCAACTGAGCAATAGTATTGTTAGTTGCGTTCCAATCAGCAAGAACCACCATAGCAGAAGCGTTATACGCTACATGCGGAGCACCATCGCTACCAAATTTATGATAGTTTCCTGGAGGTGGAACAGATTTCAAACTATTCATCACCATTGTTACAACGAATAATAATATAGCGGATCCAATGAGGACACCGCCGACAGCAGCGATTATACTTTTATTACCTGTTTGTCTTTTCGCCATATCTTTTTTTCCTTTTATCAATCATCAAATTCTTTTTCACCACGTTGGTGTGGGAACCACAACGGCCATCCCATCAGCATCTAGCCACGGACTATTCTACCCGCCAAATCCACCGCCAATTGCGCCTATGATCGTACTACCGATCAGGACTATTCCTAAAATCCCTAACAGGATTGCACAGATAGTCATGAAGGTCTTCAATTGGGTGATGGTTCCGTTCAGAGCAGCCCAGTCAGCATACACAGCTGCGCCAAGCCCACCGGCGTGGGAATACGCGGCAGTCATGAGATTATTCAAAATCATGGACACGACGAACAATAATATCGCCGATCCAATCAGAACACCTCCGACTGCTCCTATGATGCTGCCTCCAGCTCCAGTTCTTTTTGCTTTCGCCATAGTCTTCTTAGCCTCCGAATCCACCGCCAATTGCGCCTATGATCGTACTACCGATCAGGACTATTCCTAAAATCCCTAACAGGATTGCACAGATAGTCATGAAGGTCTTGATTTGATCAATGGTCGCGTTGGTGGCGTTCCAGTCCGCATGTTGCGCAGCCGTCATCGTTAATGTATGTGTTGCGTACGCAAATTTCAGATTGTTCAAAATCATGGTCACGACGAACAATAATATCGCCGAGCCAATCAGAACACCTCCGACTGCGGATATGATGCTTTTATTTCCACTTGTTTGTTTTGCCATTTAGCAAACTCCAGCTTTTTATTTACAATGGTTAAAAGGTGGCCTCGATTTATATACTGTTTACTGTATTCTTTGTATTCTCCTTGTATTCATATAAAAAGGGAATGTTTATATATATAGTAATGTATTACATATTAGGGTGATATAGTTATGAAAACCGTAAGTCTTCATTTTGAGCAAGAACAATATAACAGATTGATTAAAGCTAAGGGTGATATGACTTGGATTGATTTTGTGATGACTCTTGCAGAAGGAAAATAATTATGGCGATAACCAAAAGATGTGGTCGATGTAAACAAATTAAAAATATCGAACAATTTAATGAATTAAAATCCCCCAAAAATGGTTTTAATTCAAATTGTAAAACATGTATTATTTATTATAAAGACTGGGTTAAAAAGAATCCAGAAAAAGCACGTAAAAAACAAAAAAGATGGTATATAAGCGATCTTGAAAAACATCGTGAAGATGCAAAGATATATTCTCATTCTGAAAAGGGTCAGCAACAAATAAAACAACGAATATTTGTTTTAAAGAATACTGTTTTTAATCATTACTCTCCTGGTGGTATTAAATGTGCTTTATCAGAAGCGAATCATCCTGGTTATGATTGCATTGATTTTGAGGTTCTATCGATTGATCATGTTAATGGTAATGGGGCAAACCATAGACGAGAGATAAAAGTATCTGGGAATAGGTTTTATCTTTGGTTGATTCAGCATGGTTTCCCGGAAGGGTATCGTGTGTTGTGTTATAATTGTCAACAGAAAGAAAAGATTAGGCTTAAATTACTTACGGGCAACAGGTCGAATCATCCTACGAAGTATTAGATCCCCGGGAACTTTATCCGCAACGCTGAATCCAGTATGCTGTCATCAAAGGCATATATCACACTTCGACCGTCTTTTCGTTCTACACCCGGGATGTTGAGCTTACAAAGTGTCTTCCTCTGTGTGTCTTCGTTGTAGAGGCTGATGAATCCTTTGTCTCGCCAGGGTTTGATGTAATGTCCGAGGCTGCGGTTGGTTTTGATGTCTGGCAGCTCGATTTCTCTGAGGTCGATGAGTGAATCCATGAGGTCGATGATGTTTTTCCTGCTTCTGGGTACTGCTATTTTATACATGGTCATCCTTATTTTTTCCCAACAAAAAACGTATACAACAAAAATCCTATGCTGAATGCCGCGAGTACGACAACGATGAAAGTGAAGAACTCTGCGCTCATGATACCAACTGGTGTCGCGCTGAATATCCCACCGAACAATATCACCATCAGAAGGAGGAACACGAGTGGGACTGTGGTGTTGTTGTATTTGATGTAGAGTGCGCCTGCGAGTCCGCCAAGGACGATAGCGAAGAACCATCCTCCGAGGAACCAGCTCCAGGCGTACGTGAAGATGCGGAGGAAGTCGATGTTAGGGACCCGGCTGTTGTCAACGAGATCAGTGAGCCGTGGCATGTCCGGTAGTGGGTTGCTCCAGTTAAACATGTGTTTGCTGGCCTCCTGAACTGATCTGGATGATAGCGTTGATGAAGATGAGAGTGGATGCTACGAAGAAGATGGTGAAGAACACGCCCATGCCGATGCCTTTTAACAAGGAAGATATTATTGATGTTGTCATAAGCCAACTTCCCCAGAATACACCAGTAAAGAAAACTATTGATAATCCTTTATCTGTCACTGGGTTGCTGTTGAGGATAACAACCGTTGCAGCAGCAAAAAGTCCAGCAAGCACCGTCATCGCTGATAAGCCAAATCCGAATATATAGAAATTTTCTGTTGCGAACCACTCAGCGATTTGACTGTATCCCGATGTAGATCCGGGTACTATGTCTACAATACCCATTGTGAAAATTATCATGAATCCGCAGTTGATGAAGATGAGGACCATCGCCATATCGTATGCTTTCACCCGTAGACCTCCTCTTTCTTCGTGCTGATGGTCAGGATCAACCCCAGCGCGATGATCGCGGCTGCCACTGTCCAGTTCAATACCGTATTCGGAATCAATCCTAGTGGCCCTTTGAGTATCCCTATGAGTAGTCCCATGAGAACCAGTCCGAAGCCTGCGAACCGTGGGCTGAGTGTGAACAAACCCACTGTTACGACAAATGTGATAAGAAGCGCGATGTAGGATACCACGGTCTCTCCCGTGGTGGTGATGACGAAGATCGGGCTGCGGCCCAGGGTGTTTATTAGTTTGTTATCCAGGTTGCTGACGCTGGTATCCGATGGCCAGATAAGGTACGTGTAGGTGTTGATGTCACCGTATCTGTAGGTGTCGAACCCTGTTTTCTTGAACATGCATTTCACGTAGTATTTCCCGGTGACGTTCGTTACCGTGTAACTGATGGTCCCTCCTGCTGGTGTCGTGAAGTTCCCTAGGTACAGGCTGGTGAGTGCGCCTGTGGTGTTATGTACCCGGTAGACCTGCATGGAGAACCAGTCTAGTTGACTGTCGCTGCTGGTGATGTTGTAGTAGAACGTGAAGCTCCCGTATTGGTTCCTGTTGATGGGGTCTATGTTGCTGGTGAGGTTCACCCAGATGTCGTCTCCACCAGGGGGTGACGGGTAGATCATGAATTGTTTGATGAGCCCCTGGTCGACGATGTTCGGCTCCCACCAGTAGGTAGCATCAATGAAATCATCTGCGGTGATCTTTATCATGTATAGCTGATAGGGGAATAACCGTATGCTTCCTTCTCCGTTCCCGTCTGATACGAAACCACCGATGTACGTGAAGTTCCCTGTGGTGTTGAACATCTTGTAGAATTTCACAAGAGCGTTAGTGACAGGGTATTGATACTCGTTCCATATCTGCACCACGTATGATGCTGAAGCGTTCTCTTGTGTGGTATTCCATCCTGGCGGGTGTAATGGTGGTAGGTAGAAGCTGAGGTTGTAGAAGAGGTTAGGGATGATGGTGATCGGGTAGAGTTTCGAGTAGTAGCTAATGTTACTGACGTAGAACAACGTGTTCGTCCCGTAGGGTATCTGGCTGATGTTGAAACTGTAATACCCGTAGACGTTGTTGAACTGCACGGGATGAAGGCCAAGGCTGTCGGTCACGAGCATGCTAGCGTTGATGACCTGCCAGGGTTTGCTCTCGTTGTAGACGATGAGGGTGATGCCTCCCCAGGGGATATGAATACCAGATGAGAAACGACTTAATCCGCCCCATACCGTGAAACTGAACAAGGTGAAGTAATAAGTGGAGTTAAAGGTGATGTTATGACCCCAGCATAACGAACCTGTGTTATTATATGCTAAGGTTCCATCTGTGACCAAGGTTGGGTAGGCGATGTTACTCTGTCGGATGATCGTCCTGTTCGCCCCGTTCCCAGTGACCCATGTTATTTTTACTGAGTTGTTTGCGAATGTTGGTATTATGTTCAGGAAAACAGGGACATCAGGGTTCGTGAGGGTGTACCGTAGGTTTCCCTTTGTCATGTTTCCTTTCGTATCGTTCGCATTTGCTTTATAATAATATAGATATCCTGATGCCAGAGAATGCTGTGTTATAGAGAAATTACCGCTTGATGATATATCACTATTTGTTGTGTTGCTCCCGTAGGCGTATGTATTCGGTTCATGTCCCCATATTTTAAACATGATGTCTCTTGATGATTGATTCGTTGTTACTGGTGGGCTTCCTTGCACTCGTATCGCCCATCCGTTTGTATATGTCGGTGAGGATGCATCGATTCGTATTCTAATATAATTCGTATAAAAACCGCTATATGATAACATGAAACAGTACATTGTGTTGGTTTTAAGATGATACGGGGACATCGTGAAATTATACCAACCCCCAGATGCGCTTGTTGTTATTCCACTGCAATCTTTTGTTCCTGATGATAACGCTGCTCCGGTTGGTAAACCTGTTACGTTAGCATCATAAAGGTTTATGGCCACTGTTCCAGGCGAGCCATATCGTAATATTTTTACTGATACGTTATAATTATAATATCGTTGTGTCTCTGTCCTGAATGTTTCTCCCCATGCTGTAGAATATTGTACTGCCTGGCTTTCGTCATCTCCTGTTGTATATGATGTTTCTATTACTGTTGAGTTTAAGAAAGATGTGTCTAATGCGGGGCTCATCCCGTATTTAAAGTATGTCTTCATGCTTTTATCGGTTGCTAGCCATCCTTTGAAATCTATCCATGATGCTCCACAATACGATGCTCCGGTGTTGTCTGTCTCTGCGAGGGATACATTTAATGATGTCCCGTATAATACTGATACGCTATTGTATGGCTTCAGGGTGTAGTAGTATCGTATGGCTGGGTCTTTCAATGTATCATTAAAATAAGCAAGAGCCCCAGTATAGATATTTGATGCGCTTGAAAGGTATTCTGTTGTGCTTCTCCATACCTCCGTTGTTGTACAGTTTGCTCCCTTTGTCCAACTGAGATTTATGCTGCTGCTGGTCGTCCAGTTTGCTTTAGCCTGGCTTACGGTTATCGCTGTTGTTGGTGGCCCGATTGGCGCAGTGGTTGTCGTGAAATGATAGACTGCTGTTGTGACTGTCGTGGAGTTTGTCGCAGTTATCTTCCACCAGTATTTCGTTGAATAACCACTTGCAGACATGTAAGTATTTGATAATGATAGATTATGCGTGTCGTTCCCAAAGACGATAGTATTCCATATCCCTGTCGCGTTTCCTTTCACGGTGTAGTTGAATGCGTATCCGTTTGTCTCGTTGATTGTCTCATTAACATTGGGTTGCAGAGCTATTCCCGTTGATGTGTTTGCTGGTCCTATCCCTGAGAAAACAAATGATGGTAATGCTGGCGCTAGTGTCGTAAAATAATAGGTTTCGTTATGCCAGGTTGTATCGTTTACTGCGGTTACTTTCCACCAGTATTTCGTTAAGTATGCTGTCGCGGTATGGTCGGTGTGTGTGTATGTCCCGTTGTTCTGGTTGTTTCCTGTCACAAGGTCTAACCACGCTCCGGTGGTGTTCTCTTTTATGGTGTAGTTGAACTGGTATCCGTGTGTCTCATGGATATGTACTGAGAGCGTTGGTGTTAATGTCGCTCCTGTCGTGGTGTTCGCGGGGAATACCCCTGTGAATGTGAATGATGGTGCTGGTGGCGGTAATGATCCCACGTATTCGTATGCCCCGATGTCGTATCCTGATATTTGTGGTCTGCTGTTGCTCTCGTAATCATAGGGGACTGTATAGGTTGCTGATGCTGCGTCTATCGCTGGGGAGGTTGCGTTGATGTTAATGTCACCTGTGTTATTGTTATGGAAATCAGGGTCGCCAACAACTGATCCTGTCCCAAAACCACTTCCAGCGCTATATTCTATCCCGCTTGTTGTTCCCTGTGTATGATAAAAAGAGTTATTTGCTAACGTGAAGCTCGTCTGGGTAGAAAGAAGGTCGGAGAAATAAATCTGATACTGGCATTTCTCCGAGACAAGGATATTGTTTGCGATTAAACAGTTTGCTACTGTCGTGCCCCCAAGTTCCACGATGATATCCTTCGCATACGCAGTATCCCCTCCCATCACATAAATGGTGTTATAGAAGAATCTGATGTTCCATATCTTGCATCCTGTCGTCCCAGGTGAGTAAATGATGTTGAAACCATAGTTATACAGAGTTGATGCAGTGAGATAAAAGATGTTGTTGTAGATGTCTATATTGTATTCTAGGTTATTGTCCTGTTCGTTGTTGATGACTAACGCCCTGATGTTATTGGTTGCTCGTGCGCCACCAGTGAAGTTATTGTTCCGTATAATGATATCATGGACTGAACGGTTCACTGAAGACTCTCCGCTCATCTTCAAAGACATATAATATTTATTTACAAAGGTGTTATACTGGATAACCCCGTAACAAGTGCCTGAACTTAACGATAGCCCTTGTTTGGTGAACTCCTTCATGGTGTTATTCTCATAGATGAAATGTTTCGCGTCTTTCAATGTTACTACTTCGTTCATCGTTGCATTTGTTTGTACTCTGAAGAATGAGCAGTTGTTGATGTTCCAGTATTGACAGGGGATGGTAGTTATTGATTCCTCTGAATATAACCATATTGCTCTATCTGTGATGTTGAACCATTCGCAATCAGAGAATGTGATGTTGCTGTTGCTTCCTGCGCCTGGATATGCATGGCCATATACCGCGTTCACTGAGCAGTTACTGAAGTTAAGTCCTATGAAGGTGATGTTGTTCCAATATGTTGTCGGGTATACAAAGAGTTTTATCAGCGCTGAGCTTCCGGTGAGCGCACAGTATTTCCCGTCTATCACTACTTTCTCACCGTTGTACGCGGTGATGGTGATATGTGATCTGTTTATCAGATAGTAATGTGTCCCAGCGCCCATGTTGTACTGGCTGTAGTCTCCTCCGCGTATGCAGATGGTATCTCCTGTGGTGCTGGCGTTGATGGCTTTGCGAAGTGTCGCAAAAGGCGCGGTGATACTACCTGTGCCTGTGACATCGGAACCCGCAGGAACATTTGTTGATAGCGAAACGAACCATCCCGTAGGAATGCCCGGGTCGTAGAGTTTATTGTTTCTTGATGTCCCTGTCTGGTTCAGATAAAGAGTCCCTGATGCTGAGGATGTCTGCGGGTAATCTGTTCCATTCGTTATGATGATGTAATCATAGGATGGTCGCAGCCCGTTGATGATATATTGTGTCGCTCCATATGCGTGTTGTTCTGTGAAGTTCATGATGTATCCTGTGCTGCCTTTGGGATATGATTTGATGGTGCTGAAATTAATGTGTGTATTGTGCGGCGCGGTAGTGTTGAATCCTATGCCGTTCACGCTGAACCAATGCGTAGAGATAGAAACATTGTCTACGGTGATTGGTGTGGTGACGCTGTAGTATTCGTTATCACAATGATACACGACAGTAGGGTCCCATACAAGAGCAGACACGGGGATAAACACAATAACATTTAACAAAAACAAAAAAGCGTAGAGTAGTGCTATCGGTTTACCCAACGTGTTCTTCAAAATAATTAACTCCTTTATCCGTGTGTCCAAATCCATGCTGCACCAGAATACACAGCGATGTCGCCAGTGGTGATATTCACAGCCATCGACCCAGCGACATAATACGCAGGGGGATAGATCGGCAGAGTCATCGAGGGTGAACCAAGGTTAAGCGCGATAGTGCTGTCCGTTGGTGATGTTGTATAGGTTATCGTGCCTGTATTGTTCGCAACATCATTTCCAATGACTGTTAGCCATTTGTTTGTCCCAGTGAATTTAAGACCGGGTGTACATCCTGTTATTTTGTTGTTTGATATCATTAAACTTCGTCCATTGTTAGAAGAGATACCATAACTGCTTGACCCAGCAATCTGGTTATCTTTTATTGTGTTGTTATTAACTCCGTTTAAAGAAATCCCTCGTGTTCCACCAACAATAATATTATGGTCTATAGCATTATTTGTTACTGTTGCCGATGTTGAAGTGACGATGCCATAGGCTGTGTGTCCAATTATAGTATTGTGATGTATATCAGAATACGAAATAGGTGCTAAAATATAGATGCCCATCCCCCTATATGAGTTATCAACATGTCCACCGATGACATTCATTATTATATTATCACTACAAATCGATCTTGCTCCGCCCATCACAATACCATAATCAGTGACGTTTTCTATTCTGTTCCCTATTATTATACTGCCATCCTGCCCGCATAATATCGGTTTTGCATATGCTCTATTGGCAGCAGCGATACCAGCATGTGCGTAACAGGATGAGTTTAAATTATGGATTAAATTTCCCATTACTGTGTTATTGGAACCATCGCCATTCTCCATCCATACCCCTGTTGCTGTCTCTCCCGTCATCGTACAACCTTGAACGATATTATCACGACAATAATAATTACTCGCTGAGTTGCTTTCAAATGCAACGCCACTCCCCCAACAATCAATAAAATGGGAGTTTGTTATCTTAAAGAACCTACCGCCAACAAAGACACCAGCTGGGTAATCACCAACATATTTTTCTGTATCGATAAATGTACAAGCATCTACTATGATGTTTTCAAGTCCCGTTGTTTGTCCAGCGAACCGCCATGTCCAGATACAATCACTTAGAGAACGTCTAAAAAGACAATCCCGAAATGTTATATTGTTTGTATTTGCGCTCAACCCAATTATAAAAGAATACTGAGTCCAGGTGTTCGAGACGTTGTTCCCATCGAAAGTTATCCCTGTCATCTTAATATGATGTCGCCCTGATGTTGGTCCACCTGGACCCGCTGCATCATGTCCGTTCCATCCAGCTACGAACATCGTGTCATCCCAGCCATTTGCTCGATAGAAAATAGTATTATTGACCCCATACCCCCGTATCTCGGTATAATTAACAAGATTCACAGGTTTCGTCAATGTCAGGTTGCCTGGAGCTTCTACCCATCCACCATTCGTGGAGTTAAGATCATAATATGCCAGATAAAAGTTTGCCCCTGTCGCTGTCCAACTATTTCCTTTGCTGTTCGTAATCGTTGTGTAAATCGTATCAGATGAATCGGTTATTGTTCGTACTGCGAACACAGACCCGATGCTTACTGCGATTAGAATACTGACTGCTACGATTGCCTCTATCTTGGTTCTAAACTTCAATATTTTTTTCATTTTCTTTGACCAATCCATTCTTTCTCTTTTTTAATACAAAAAAAATAATTCTTTTAATCCTGTTCCTCCTCGTACTTATGCGCCATAGCCCAAAACCAGACGAACAACAAGAAGATACCGACGATGAACGCGGCAGCCAGGAAATACGGTATCGTAAGCAACGATGGCGCTATCTCCGATACATCACCATTACTAGGGCTACTGGGATAACTGTCGATGAGCGCGTCAACCAAGTACTCCACGGGCCATGAGAGGACCACGTACCCGATGATGAACACTACGATGCTGATGATGAGGATGATTGTCGCCAGAAACATTTGTTTCCCATTCATATTTTTATGCACTCTCCTTGTATCGTCTTTTTTGATAACTCATAAGCAACCAGAAGATAAGACCAAACAAAATAGCAAGCATGACACCTTTGGGCCAGATGTAACCCAGGAGGCTCATCGCGTACGCCCGGGGCATGCTCACATCAGTGCTGATGGTGCTGTCTGTGCTGAGTCCCAGCTGGAAGAACGGCACGAGTACCTCACCTAGTATAAGGATGAGGAAACCTGCGACTACGATTGACATGAAAAAAAACAGTACTGGGTTTATACTCCCCTCATGATTTGCTGTTAATCGTCTCATAGTATCCCCTCGGTGCTAACCGAAAGGATATCATACAGTTCTACCGGATGTGTCCGGTGTCGCGCTCCTTTCTTCTTCCTTCTCCGGCCACCGTAGCCGCCACCAGGCCAACTGGAGAACCCACTAATGGGGAGAAAGGGGATGAACGGGACAGTGACAGCGGGAATAATCGTGGATACCGTTGGTGGAATAGCCGATGGAACAGAAAGAACATCCTGAATATCGAAAACAGGTGTTGGAGTTGGCCGATGGATATTAATCTGCCCGATACGTTGTACTTGTAAAGAAAGAACGTCCTGAAGAGAAGATTGAACAGAAAGAGAAAGAGAATACTGAGCAGACGATTGAACGTTTAAATGTTTTGATAGATTTAAACTTGGCTGTCTTTGAACACTGAGTATATTTTTACTCTGAGTCCCAAGAACATTAAAAGACAACAATGATGATAATGGTTTTGTTGTAACTTTACTTAAAACAGTAGCCCTTGGGATAGCACCAGTCCACCGTGCAGATGACTGTATACCATATTCTAATGATTCAATATCGGAAAGAGCTATCCCTTTTCTACTAATCATTTTAGGGAAAGCGCCTTGATAACCCCGTGTTTTAGCAAACAAATCACTGGAACCACCAGGCAATCTAAAATCAGTGGCTCCTTGAAAACCTTTTACTCCGGTTGTATCCAAACCCATTGACCCCCCACTGAAACTATCCGTGGTCACATCAAATACCCTCCTGTATTCCTTTCCCAATCCATAAACATCATAGAACACTGACTGTTGCCTTGACGATATAAAAGAAATGTCTACTGGACTTTTAATTGTCATTAAACCCGTTTTAGTAGGAATTGATGTATCGCCGAAGACTAATTTATTTACCGACGTTCCGTGATAACCATTCTTTCCGAAATTCCAT
>DATLAF010000215.1:0-10863 GCA_035527635.1 Thermoplasmatota archaeon
ATACCTATCAAATTACACGAGGCTTTTGGCATTTCGATGAAGCGATTGGATCGTTAACAGCACAGGATGCTATTAATCCAGCCAGTGACGGAACAGTCCATGATGCAGCATTTAACACAGGGGGAAAAATCAACGGGTCTCTCGACTTCACGGGTGTATCGGATTACGTTGATGTTCCTCATCACCCCAAATTCAATCTAACCAATGAAATGACCATCGAAACATGGTTGAATGTATCAAAAATTGGAGCACAGTTCCCTGGTAACGTATCAGAATTATCAACAAAAAATATTTCTGAAATCTTAGGGAATCCCTGTTTTGAACCTGATTTAATCCATATAAGTGGTACCCTGTACGCAATAGCGTATCGTGGCAATTCTTCTGCCTATGTGACAACCTTTCAAATGAACGATGACGGTGTTTTCCTTGGCACTATTAATATAAAAATGATAGCGGTCCCTCATTTTTTTGAACCTGATATCATTCAGATTCATTCGAACATCTTTGCTATAGCATATGGGGCCTGTGACGACCAGACTGAAGCAAAAAGCCATATTGTTACCCTCTCAATTTATGGGAATGGGACTATCGGTGATATTATCGATATATTTGATTTCCCGGAATACTATGGACGAGAACCTAATTTTATAACCATTGGCACCGATTTATATGCATTAGCGTTTGGTGGGGCATCTTATGAAATTTATCCTACAGGATATTTGGTAACCCTGTCGATAGACGATCAAGGGCATATCGGATCATCTATTATTGATAAAATAAAATTTCCGCTCACGACAAGTTCATCAGAACCATCTATAGTATCTATCGCAGGCGACCTTTATGCGATTACCTATAACGGGTTTGGCGCTACCGCGGGTAATGGATACATCATCACCGTCCATATCTTAAGTAATGGGTCCATCATTGAGCCCTTAGAAGACACCTATCAATTTGGATTACCTGGGACTGGGTTGGAACCAACGATGATCCATGTCACCAACGATATTTATGCAATTTCATATGGAGCTGACTCCAATGGTCAACTCAGAACCGGATTTATAAAAACATTAAGTATTAGTTCTTTAGGTCATGTAGTGAATGGATCTATCGACATCCTTCCGTTCTACACGTATCTTTCACCTATCGATTATAATTTTGAAACCGATATTCTGCATATTGAAGGCCAACTCTATGCTGTTTCCTTTACCGGAGGTAATAATAGTAATTGGCAACGTGGATTTTTGACTACGCTCTCCATAACAGATACCGGTAATATTTCAGATTCTGCATTATTTATCTATGAATTCAAGGGGCGCTCAGCTCTTGGTGGTTCATCAGCTCTGAATCTTTTAACTCATGTTGATCGGTTGATTATGATATATGGATCTATCAACGCGACAGAACAAGGGTTCTTAACCATGGAAAAAATTGATTTAATTGGTGAAGAAAAAAATATAATCCATAAGGGGGACGCCTATGCAATCATGGTAAATTATAATCTGCTGACTGCATGGATGGCGATAGGAAATACAACCTATACTGTTTCAGGGACTGTATCCTTTGATAATTGGACAAGAATTGACCTCACATATGGAGGTGGTTTTCTAAAATTGTATGTAAACGATGTTACACAAACAGCGGGAAGTACGCCTTGTTCAGGTACAATAAAAACCAATACAGGCCATCTCAGATTCGGAGGTGGAATATACGGATCAATCGATGAAATTAAAATATTTAGAGGAGTCTATGTCCCCGCGTAGGATGGTACTTCGATGTAAAAGAAGGATTATACACCGATATAGGTGAAACGTGATAAAATGCTGAAATCAATACGAGATTTAAAAGGGTGTGATATTCACTTCTGGAAAAAAAATCAACGAAAAAACAAGGCAGCCTCAGAAGTGTTAGGGACACTTTTACTTATAGGGATTGGTGTTTCACTATTTGTCTTATTAGCAATTGTTACATTTTCTCTGCCATCTGTGTTCTTCTCTGATCCAATACCATCAGTAAATATCGTCGGACGGATAGAAGCAGGTTCTGTTGTTTTTGAACATCTTGGTGGTCAATCATTGCCCCTTGATACCGAAATTACCGTGATGTTTGCAGAAACACCAGTTACCATGACGATTGGTGATATTTTAGATTCAGCATCAAAGGCAGATGGCGAATGGAATATCGGCGAAAAACTTGTTATTCCATCGAACAACCCAAACCTGCCAATAATGCAAATATCTGTCATCATTACTGATAAAGCGAGTAATACTGTCGTGATGCGAGGTGTTCTTCAGGAAGGATCTCAAGATGTAAATCCAATTGCAGTGACCTTGAATGCTGATTCTATCACGACGAACACCGCTAGGATATACATGCATTATGATTATCGTTACTATATTGGGACGAAAAAAGTCTGTTTTACCTATATCAAAGCCTCCACGTATCTAGCGAATAATAGTGCTCCTTGGAATTCAACTGCTTGGATACAAGTATTTAATCAAAATGGATCGTATAATTACAATCTTGTTGGTTTAAATGAAAACACAGAATATTTCTATCAGGCCTGGGTTCAATATAATTCTTCAACGAATGCAAGTCAGAAGCTTACCTCCTATGGGCCTATCAATCTGTTTCGAACACAGAGTTATTCAAGTGGTCTTTGGCATTTTGATGAAAATGCTGGTTTGATAGCGATCGATTCATCGTATAGCGGGAACAATGGAACTTTATTTCCTGCGGATGAAAGTCAAGCAGCTCAGAGACTCAATCAAACCGACCTTGTTGTGAATGGTAAATCATTACGTTTCGATGGGTATAATGATTATGTAGTGGTGAATCACGCTGCAAGTCTTTCTCCTACCAATGAAATAGCGATAGAAGGGTGGGTTAAACCAGAGTTTAAAGATGAATACAAGGGAACGAGTCTTCAACGAGTCAATAGCACCATGTATGGAACGCAAACATACGGATGTTACGAGCCAGATATGATTAACATATCCGCTGATAGATTTGCGATTGTCTCAAGGAATGCTGCCTATGGTGGTTTTGTTTACACCGTTCAAATCTCAGCAGAGGGAAACATTACTGAAAATGCGACAACAAGCCTTTGTGATATTTACCAATTTGAAACCGTTCGTTGTGAAACACCGAAAATTATTAAAGTTGTTGGAAGTAGTGATATATACGCGATTGTATACCGAGGGCAAAACGGTTTTTTATATATCGCAACCGTTCAGATATTATCAAATGGAAAAATAACCAAAACGATTCAAGATAAAAAAGTCGTTGATTCCATCAATTGTTATTATCCTGATATTATCTATACTGACGGAGATTATTACGGTGTTGTGTACTCATCCTATGAATTCTATTTAGCTGCGAACCGATATGTTGGACGGCTACAAGTAACCAAAATAACATCTGCGGGAGTAATCACAGCCCAAAAATCATATTACAATTTTGGTAGTGCAAGTACCGCAACAGGTATCATGCAGTATCTCGATATTATTCATGTACAGAATGATTACTATTCCATAGTATTTCGAGATTCCGATACTGATGGCTCTCTCAAGGCAGCTCAAATAAAGAATGGTTTCGTTATCTTTGTTGATAACACTGTTTATAAATTTGATAATAACAATATTTCTGATCTTCCACTCCGAATAACACATGTCTTTAATAAAATATATGCAGTATTCTATGGGGATAAAATGGGAACAATAATACGAGGCGGGGTAATAATGACTATAAATATATCTGATACCGGAACATTTGTCGATTCAGTGGATTATTCAACGCTGTTACCTCCTGCTGATTGGAATCAATTTACTGATTATCAGATCATTCATATCGCCGGTGATATATTTGCCGCATCATATCGCATTAGTACTCGTGCAGAGGTAAAGACATTCCAAATCTCAAATCTTGGATTAATCACTAATCATACAAATGATGCAGCATGGAAATATGTTTACCAACCAGCATCGTCGTACACAATTTATACTCCAAAGATAATCGAAGTAAGTCCAGTCAAAGATACGTATGCAATTGTTTACCCAAAAACTATCAGTTATGATACAAACAATGGTGTTTTATTGACCATTAAAATCCCAGATAATGGCTCGATAATGAAAAAAATATACGATTCAGTTCTCTTAGGCCCTGTGAATTTCTATGCCCCTGATATTACTCATGTTTCAAATGATGTCTACGCTGTAATATCCAGAAAGGTTCTCTATGGAAGTATGTCTCTTCATACGGTTCAAATATCCAATATTGGAAAAATAGAAAAAAGTTATATTGACACCTTGGATATCCCAATGCCAGAAATTACTCCTGGTTTATCTATTAAAATCATATACGTTACTAATAATATTTATTTAATTGTTTTTAATAATTATGGAAATCCCGCGATTACTTTAAAGACAGTTGAAATAGCGAATAACGGAACCATAAAAGATACTATTCTTTATTCGTATAATATCACCAAACCCGGGTATTCGAATTTTTGCTCACCAAACATTATCCGTATAAAAGATGAAATTTTTGCCATCTCTTATCATTCAACAAACTATGCAAGTAAAAGTGATTTTATAAGCACCATACAAATATCAATGACTGGAAATATTACTCTTCTCGATACCTTTACAATGAATGCCTATTTCTCATCAGTCTATGGTTACGATGAATATTCAGACATCATACCAGTGGATGGAAGCAATCATTTGTATGCTTTACTATATGGGTATGATTATTTTATTCCAGGACAGCATCGAGGCTCAGGAGTTATCATTACAATCCAAATTAATGACACAGGGTCTATCAATCAAAATCCATTTGCGACATTTACGTTTGAATCCTACGGATGTAGCAGGCCTGATTTTGTCCATATCTATAACACGACCTATGCTCTCGCATACTCAAAATCAGTGTGGGTTAGCCCTTATCAGATCTCTGGGTCTATACAAACAATACGTATTTCGTCCAACGGAACATTAATAAAAAAACTTGATGGTGTTTCTTTTACAGTCGTTAACACCAATTACGATATTGCCCATAGTCAATTTCTTGATCATATCTATAAAGATGTTTATGCATTAATCTATACAGTTCCTTCTGGATCTACAGCTAAGGGATATATTGGTACATTCTGTATTGCGACAAACGGATCGATTTATCGGACCGTTACTAATGCTATTTTTGATGCTCAGTTAGCCTTTAAATCTGGAGCTAATATATTACCTTCATATACGAATATCACCAATAACATTGTCGCAGTATGCTATCAGGGAGATTATGACGATGGATACATTGAAACCATTAAAATTACCATCACTGATACAAGTGCAACGTTAAAAAATATCATTTCAAAATCAGGTTCATACGCAATTCAAGGAAACAAAACGGTTTTTAAAGCGACATTACGGACGACGAGTGGAGATAAAACCCTTACCATGCCTATTCATCAAGGGTGGAACTATCTTGTCCTCACTTATGACCATGTCAGAATTAAATTCTTTAATAATTTGACAAATGTGTCTTTACTTTGTAATGAAAATATTCAAAGCTCTGCAGCAGCGGTCATATTTGGAGGATTTAGGGGTATTTATGATGAGTGTGCAATTTATAAGACTCATCTACAGGACGATGAGATTAGTGACCATTATACACAATATTGAGCCTTGTCATAAAAAGGAAGGTTGGAAGCATGAACATGCATAAAAAAAAGGTATTACTTCCTTATTTCAAAGGAGAACATACTTCAACAAAACGAAGCGACAATGCAGTGTCTGAAATTATCGCAACGATATTACTTTTATCGATTAGTCTAGCGCTCTTATGTATTGTTTACGTTCTCGTTTTAAACAATGCAACAAATCCGTCGTTTACGTATCAAGGGTCATCAACCCAACTGATTGCTTCAGCAGATGAAAAAAATGTTTTTTTGCAAAACAACGGAGGTGTTCCCTTATCACTGAACATAAAACTTGTAATCACCGTGGGTGGAAATGATTTTTTTATTACAGCAAGCGATTGTATTATTGATTCGAATGGTGACGGACAGTGGAATATTGGTGAACAGATAATATTTACTCCTCCAGGTATCCCTAGTTTATTTGGCTTAGAAATCCAAATTAAAATTATCAGTCCAGATACAAATACTATGATTATGGCTGGTCTTGTACAAGAAGGCGCTCGAGGTGACCTCCCCTATGTTCAGACATTAAATCCCTATGACGTCTGGCCTCATAGTGCGACATTGAAGTCATATTACAATTTTGTTAAAATTAATTATCTTCCTGGTAAACTATGGTTTCAATGGAAACGATATGATGATCCTCAATGGAACCGCACTCCAATGGTAAATATCACAGCAGCACCTTACTCCGGATATTATGATTTTACACTCTTTAATCTCACATCGAATAAAAATTATCTCTATGAATCAAGTATCCAATATACATCAGGCAATTCGACCTTCAACCAAAGCGGAGGGATAAAACTTTTTACAACTCAGATAGACGCCATGGGAATTTGGCACTTCGATGAACTTTCAGGAGTTAAAACCCTTGATTCCTCTGGGCAGTATCCACCCAATGATGGTATTCTCAGACCAAATGAAGCACGAGGGCCTCAACGATTTGACACTAAGTTGAATCATTCAGCAAAATGTTTGTACATAGATGGCATTGATGATACTGTTGAAGTGGCTAATTCAAATACTATAAGCGTCACCAATGAATGTACCCTTGAAGCATGGATCAACCGATCAGAACATAGCGATGGATTGATCGGTACACCTATTCAATCATCTTTATCACAATTCGGGAACTATACATTAGGATGCGAATATCCGTGTATTATCCCTGTCAACGGAAATATCTATGCGCTTGTTTCGATAAATGAAAATTCATTAGGATTCCTTAGTACTATCAATATAACAAATACTGGAGACATTATTCAGAATACATCTACTTCCTCGTGTTATATCGATCTTTTTAATTTTGATTCCTCTTGTAAAACCCCAAAAATTATTCAAGTGACCGGGGGTAACGGAATCGTAGCCATTATCTATACTAAACCAAATGCAGGAAACCAATTATATATCAAAACAGTGCAAATTTTTAATGACGGACGTATCAATAAAACTACAATTAACACGCGTGTTCTCGATGTAGCTGTCTCATCTTCTCCTGATATTATCTCTGTAAGCAATAACGTCTATGCGATAGTATATGGAATCACTGGGGTGAACACCGGGGTATTAATTTCCGTAAATATCTCCAATGCCGGTGTGATTTCTCCTGTAAATAAAAAACTAAATTTTGGGGATATCATGATAGAACCAGAAATCACGAAGATTGTGAAAAGTTCAGATATCTACGTCATCGTGTACAATTGCATAGGAGATGATGGTGGATTACGAACAGTGAAAATTTCAAATACTGGTGAGTTATCTGAGGTTTCCTTTCATGTGTGGTTTGATGACGACGATGGTGGGAACCCAGAAATCATCAATATCCATGATGATATCTACGCAATTGTCTACGCTGGTCCAATATTACGGCAATCAGGAATTTTAAAAACGATTGAAATAAAATCTGATGGTGATATTACACTCAGCCGTACTATTCCGCCGCTTGCAAAAACAATTGATCAATGCACATTTGAAATGAGTGTAGGGAATAGTATTCGTTCTCCTCATATTCTTGCTATTAATGGACCTAATAACTTTTATGGTATTTCCTACAGTATCGATTCACCTACGGCAAACCTCTGGGGAAAAATAATCACAATCAAAATTCAGGATAACGGAGCGATTGTTGTTTTATCAAAGAAAGATGTGACGATCGAACCATTCCTTTGTTCAGCATCGTATTTCATTCCCATTGCTAATGATGTGTATGGGATTGTGTACCGAAGCGATTCTAGTGATGGTATCATTAAAACAATAAAAATACGGAATGATGGACATATTGGCCAAAACCCTATTCTTGATATGGAGGAAATCGGTGGTCTGAAATGCTATGCACAAGATGAAATTCTGACTTCTGATAGTCGATATGTTGCGAATGTTTTTAGGGGAATCGATGCGAAATTGGTGTTAAAAACAGTAAAAGTAAACACGACCACGAAAACCATAGCACAAACGTTTACCGATTCATTCATCGTTGAGCTTGGCTATACCTCAACGAACGGAACATTTAACGCATCGTATGCACCAACAATTATCCGGATTGATAACGAAGTCTATGCGATCGCATATTGTCATTATATGACTGTTCCAGTGTATCATCATGGTAAAATTGTGACGGTGAGAATCAACGCTACCGGACGTATCTCTCTTATTGAGCGATATACATTTGATGCGGACTGCATGAATACACCGTTCTCATTTATTCCGATAAACAAAAGCACCGGTATGTACGCAATTGCCTATCAGCTCTATAGTACATCCCAAGGGAAAGTAGCAATAATAAAAATAGGGAACAACGGACATATTTTCGGTGCCCAAGACACGTATATTTTTGAAAGTCTCCGCTGTCGAGAACCATATCTGACCCTAGTCAATGGAAACGTATATGCTATTATTTATCGTGACTCCCTTACGTCTAGTACCTATGGACGATTATTAACTCTGACCATCTATGGAAGCAACGGCACTATCAAAAAAAGTGTAATCGATCTATGGCAATTTACGACTTCTTGCTATCATCCAACGATTATAAAGGTCAATTCAAGCATTTTTACCTGTGTGTTTACCCTGTATTCCTCCTCGCGCTATTATGCGTATGTTACTACCCTAAAAATAGCGGACAACGGCATTATCAGTAAAACATGGATTGACTACTTAGAATTCATCAGACGATTTTACACTGACAATTATATGGCTCATCAACCGGAAATATTCAAAGTCTACGATCGAGTCTATGCTATTATCTCTAAGGACAACCCTAATCCCTGGAATACCTATCAATACACTGGTTGGATCACAACCTTACGGATTGGTGAAAATGGTGATATCATAGATACCGTAGATGCCGCAACTCAAATTTCAACAAATCCCAGGATAAACAGCTACGACATACAAATGATACCATTCATCAATGATAGCTATATCGCTATCTATGGAGGAAAAAACAATGATTTGTACCAATGTGTCATTCGAATTCCTCTCAGTGGAACTAACCGTACAATATTCTCAAAATCTGGATCGTACATAATCAAAGCGAATAAAACAAAGGTGTTCGTAACCTTTACCGATTCTAATAACCTTCCATATACGCTTTCAGCGGATCTTGAGGATAACTGGAACTATATTGTGAGTACCTATGATAGAACTATTATGAACCTTTATCTTAATGCTAATTTTAAAAGCTCACTTGCTCTTGGTTCAAAAGCAATAAAAGTAAATACAAATAAATTATATTTTGGAGAGTACAACGGTTACTATGATGAATTTTCTCTTTATGCTGCTGTAATTACACCAGCTAAAATAACACAAAATTACAATTATAATCGTCCTTCATAAGAAAAATAAAGGTGGTAGAGTGAAACATATGCGAAAACTAATACAAAATATTAAAAAAAAGGATGAAGCAGTCGCTGGTATCGTTGTCGCGGTTATGATCGTAGGGCTTGTCCTTGCCGTGATTTCAATTATCCAAACGATCTATATTCCTAAATGGATGGAATCACGAGAAGCTGAACATATGGGTGTTGTATCTGATCAGTTTTCACAGTTAAAATACACTGTTGATACCCAGATGGCACTCAAAGGAAATACTCCCATATCATCCTCTATAACGTTAGGTAGCAGAGAACTTGGGTTTTTCATATCAAATAAAGCGTTCGGTCGACTCGCGTTAATCTCAAATGGATGGGCGTATCGAATCACTCGAACCGTAGGAGATACATACGAAGACAATTATGGGATCCTCCGTTATACATCAGAAAATGCGTATTACCTTAACCAAGCCTACAACTACGAAATTGGAGGGATCATTCTCAATCAAACACAAGGTTCCGTGTTTATCATCAAGCCAGAATTTTCAGCAGTCTACAACGCTTCTACTCGTCAAGCAAATCTCTCGCTCACTTGTATTGATCTCGTTCCAAACGATGAAAAAACATCTATCAGCGGTTACGGGACCTATCCTGTGCGAACCAAATATATCACCTCAACAAATAACACAATCACCCTTGTAGGATCAATGGCGGTCATTACCCTCTATCCAACCATATGGCTCAACTTTTTAAATTCAACATTATCTGACGCAAATCTCGTAAAGAACACAGATTACACTATAACCAAAACCACCAATCTAGTAACAGTGACTTTTAGTTATCCTCCTCTTACAAACGTTATTTTAACCCTACAGAAAATACAAATCTCCGCTCAAATAACGCCGGGATGGTCTGATTAAAATCCCTATAGACAGATTAACTTACGGATAGATTTTTTTATTTTGTTTCAAATCTTCGCTGAAACTTATTCAAAAATAATAAGTGCAGGGGACGAGATTTGAACTCGCGGACCTCTACAGGACAAGACTCTGAATCTTGCGCCGTTGACCATGCTTGGCTACCCCTGCTTAATAATTAACCACCATTCTTTATTTCCTATTTTAGGTTGTCGCGTGTAGAAAGTATGAGAAACAATTACCTTTTCTCGATAATGATTAAAATTGGATATTACAACAAGGATGAATGTAACATCATTTTATCCTGAGTTTCGCACTTGAATAAAAGTTAAGTGCCTTCAGCAGTTTGTATTTTATTGGCGACAAAATGCAAACAACACTGAAGACACCAGACCACATAAAGCCAAACCAAAATAAGACCTTTCCGATTGGAACCATACAA
>DATLAF010000216.1:0-2620 GCA_035527635.1 Thermoplasmatota archaeon
TTTATCAATAAAAAACTAATGGAGCTACTAAGAGATACATCACAAATTTAATGACTTGGGGGCAAATCTTTAACCTTTATAAACCCCGATCATGAAATTGATGAAGATTATCTCAACAAACTCTGTCTCTCGTTTCCCCTGGTTTCAAAGGTCTTTCTGTCAACCCCCTCCCCTACAATATGAGAAATAGAGATGAGGGCAGGTCTGCACATTTGAGATTCCCTGATTGTCTGCTGCCTACCATTATCTGCGCGGCCCTCAATATTTTTCAGGTACCGCATGGAAAGCAGCCACTCACCTACCCTAATCACTGTTGACTAATCTACGAGTATGACGTATTATCATACTCAGGAGAGGAACATGCCAAAAACCAAAATCGCGATTACCCTTGATGATGGCATTGTCGGGCGTATTGATATGCTGGTCCTCCAGCGTGCGTACCCTAACCGAAGTCAGGCTATCGAGGAGGCTGTTAGAGAAAAACTGGACCGTTTAGGGCGATTTCGATTAGCTCGTGAAGTATCGAAGCTTGATCCCGAATTCGAACGCTCATTGGCTGAAGAAGGGCTTTCGCAGGACCAAACGGAATGGCCGGAATATTAAGAGGGGAAGTACGTTGGGCCGATCTAAATCCTGTTCGCTTACGCGAACAGGCAGGCAATCGACCAGTCCTTATTTTAAGCCAAGACATCTTCAATGAACGGTCTGGGACCGTAATAGCTGTCGCAATTACCAGTCAACCACAACGAGCGGGCTTTCCTTTAACACTGGAACTGAAGACAGTTCAGATGCCAAAAAGATCCTGGGTGAAAATCAGCCAGATCAGAACACTGGCGGTAGAACGGATCGGCAAGAAAATCGGACGTGCGGCTCCTGAAGAGGTCGCACAAGTAATAGACGGACTGAATGAAATAATCGGAGTATAACTTTCCGTCCGACTCAACATCTTCTCACTCCTTTCGGTCGCTGGGAGGGCGCAAATCAGCTCAGTCGTTATGACGTCCACTATCGTGGGAACAAATAAAGATAGTATCTCCACGTAATAAGGACATGATACAATATGAAAAAAATAGATGAAATAACAAAATGGCTTCTCCAAGGAGATGTATCAATTGCCTATCAAACAAAGCGCGATATATTGAAGGCCTCATATAAAGAAGTTAAACAGCTACAGAATAATATTGAAATCAGCGGATGGGGAAAACGATTTCTAGATAAACAACGACCTGACGGACATTGGGGAAATGGCTATTATCAACCCAAATGGATATGTACCCACTATACACTGTTTGATTTAAAATCACTCGGTATCAATCCAAACAATAAACAATGCCAATTAGCTATAGACTTAATATTAGGCTGTAAAAAAGGTATAGATGGTGGTATAAACTACGCAAAAACAGTCCGCTACAGTGACATATGCATAAATGGAATGATACTAAATATGGCCAGTTATTTTAATCCAAACCATGAAAGGATACCAGAAATAATCAATTATATATTAGATAATAAAATGGAGACTGGCGGGTGGAATTGTGCAAGTTATAACGGCGCTGTGCACGGGTCATTGCATACAACAATATCAATATTAGAAGGATTGGTTGAACATACACGAAGTGGTGTTAAATATCGTAGAGGAGAAGTAATAGACGCTATAAAAAAAGGAATTGGGTTCATACTATTACATAGGCTATACAAATCTGATCATACAAATGAAGTAATCGACTTAAAAATGATAAAACTCGTATATCCTTTTAGATGGAAATATGACATTCTTAGAGCATTAGACTTATTCCAGGTTATGAAAATTGATTACGATGAAAGAATGAACGATGCATTAGAAATAATTATCGCGAAACAAAAAAAAGATGGTAAATGGCCTATGCAATCAGGATATCCAGGGAAAATACATTTCGAAATGGAAAAACCCGGAGAAGCAAGTAGATGGAACACTTTAAGATCAATGAGGGTGCTGAATCATTTTAATAAATTCTCAAATTGTTTCTAATTTAAATATAATTGTTATAGGAAGAAATGGATCGGACTTCATAACCTGGGCTGGAGCGGAAATCTTTTAGTGCTTCCTCCTGTCGCTGCGAGGGTGAAAGTCTGCTTAATCATTAGCAATACGGAATATGCGGAGATTAAAATTGGAAATAAGAAAATCGACATGATCAGATTTAAATGATGTACTGGATGTCGAAACACAAGCATTCGGCAATGAAAAAGCCCTGAGATTGCAGGCCATATAAATAGATTGTTAATTGACCAGACTGTAATGCCATTGTTGTCCCTTATTGCTGTTAATGATAATCGAGCAGTTAGGCGAATCGAAGATTTCCGTAGGAGGTGTATTATGTTCGTTCTCCAAAATCTATTCTTTTGGGCTTTTGTTGGCATGTTTGGTCTTCTTGTCGGTATCGCCATAGTCAGCGGAATAAAGCTGGGACAAAACGCCCTGTTAGGATTTACCATTATCATGATTAGCGATTCTTCCCGCATCTTACTCGTCTTGCCTTTTTGCCCCCAACCTCGTTTTGAGATAGGTGTATGGAGTTGGATTGTTGGAGGAATAATCCTCGCAGTCGCAATGGTTTTTGGTGTTCCTGCCTTATCGATT
>DATLAF010000217.1:0-3593 GCA_035527635.1 Thermoplasmatota archaeon
ACCCGTATAGAAGAGTGTCGTCAAACGACCTCACCATCAGCAATATCATTAAATGAGAGGTGATTGATAAAGATACTGAAAACAACACGAGAATCCTGAGAAAGGTTTCTTCCCCAGGATCTCAAGAATTATCATAGAAGATAGATGATACCATGGTCGAACAATTTCAAATTCGAAGTGTCTCTTTTGATACATCGTTCTTGCTTAAGGGTGTTTCATCCGTTGATAGAATAATAACTATTTTAGCACGTGATCATGTCCCCTGTTTCGTTACATCGACGGTTGCCTCGGAGCTTGAACAATTAAAGATTTGGGGGCGTATCACCGAATCGACTTATAAAAAAGCAATAAAACGCTGTACCCATGGACACGCGACCATTATTGATTTTAAAAATCGATTACTATCTGATGCGCTTGCTCAAACATGTATTCGTTCAATGCAGGAGCATGGGATCGCTGCAAGCCATGTTGTAAATGATTGTAATATCCTTGTTTCTACTCTGAAAAACGGTGTGGATCTTTTTCTTTCTGAAGACTTCCATTTCACTTCAGCCATCACCAAGGAAGTCATTACAAAGGTGAAAAGAGCTGCCTGCGCTGAATATCATCTAATGTGTGATTCAACACTCTATAGCATTGATACAAAAATGTTTCTTGATGCATATTCTCAAGGCACAATCGATCTAGACATTATTAAATTACATAAGTAATGACGTCAGAAAAAAGAAATTAACCACCCAAAACGGTAAGGAAGGAGAGGAAGCGAGGCGCGCAGCAACGCGCCAAACCGACGCAACGCAGCTACGCAACACCAGCGTCACCGGAAGATAAGAGCGCAGATCGGGAAGATAAGACCCTACCGAACATCGCCCTTCCTCACCACTATTCTATTCTGTCATCAAAACTATTTAAATCCATCGTGTCGAAATCTCAAAATGAAAAAGTAATATGATCATAATAACCAATGATTTTTTAAATCCTAATCCTATTGAGAGCAATCCTAGTAAGATATCATGAGCGTAAAAATAGGTTTCCTAGTTAACCCTATTGCAGGAATGGGTGGTCGAGTCGGGTTAAAAGGTACGGATGATGTTTTCGATAAAGCGGTCAAATTAGGAGCACAACCTGCCGCTCGACAAAAAGCAGAAGATATGCTCGCTGAGTTTACTGCATTATCTTCAAACAGCCATGATATTATCTGGGTGACCTGTGGGGGGGATATGGGGAGTAACGAGTTAATAGCTGCTGGTCTAAAAAACACAAAGATTCTTTATTCACCTTCAAGAAACACGACCTCAGCAGATGATACAAAAAACGCTTGCAAAAAATTCCTTGAGTCTCATATCGATTTGCTGGTCTTCTGCGGAGGTGATGGAACAGCAAGAGATATTTTCACCATTGTCGATAAAAAGATCCCACTTCTCGGTATTCCCGCCGGTGTGAAAATGCATTCCGGTGTCTTCGGGATTACAACGAAAGCTACAGCAAAAATGCTGTATGAATTCATCAATAAACGACTAACCATCGGTGATGCTGAAATCATGGATCTTGATGAAGAACTGTACCGAAAAGGAGAATGGAAAGTTCGATTGTTTGGTGTCGTGAAAGGGATCATCGAACCGACCTATATACAGGTAGGTAAGACCTGTTTTGAATCTGTTTCTGATGATGAGGTAAAAGACGAGCTTACCGAGCATGTTAAAGATGAGATGGACAAACACCAATACTCGTTGTTTTTGTTTTGCGCTGGCGGAACTATAGATTACATCGCAAAAAAACTAAACATCGAGCATACATTATTAGGGATTGATGCTGTCTACCAAAAACAGATTGTGGGAAAAGATGTAAATGAAGAACAAATTCTCCAGCTTCTGAAAAAATACTCCAAGGTAAAAATTCTGCTCAGCCCTATTGGAGCACAGGGGTTTATCCTTGGTCGTGGAAATCTACAGCTCAGCCCTATGGTTATTGACAAAATAGGAATTGATAATATCATCGTTGTTTCAACCCCCTCTAAGCTTATACATACACCCATTCTACGTGTTGATACAGGAGATAAAAAACTCGATCATCTTTTCGCTAGGCAGGGGTACCTTATGGTGGTTATCGGATACCGTCTTAGTCGGGTCGTAAAACTTCAAACCAACACCTTTTAATATGCGAATCTTATTTCCTGACCCCTCAGGGGGACGTATCATTCTTGGAGGCAATATGATGACACAAATAACAAGACGTAATGCAAATAGATTTTTAAAAGATGAATTTGATGAATTGGTAAAAAACCATTTTGAGTGGAATATCCGTATTCTTGAGAGCGGATCAAAACCGCATTCGATTGTAAATGGTAAAGAAGTAATCATGATGTGTTCGAATAACTACCTGAACCTTAGTAACCATCCTCGGCTTATTAAAGGAGCTATCGAGGCTGCCACAAAATATGGTGCAGGGTCTGGTTCTGTTCGTGCAATTGCAGGAACCATGCAAATCCACACGGAAGTGGAAAAGCGCCTCGCACGATTTAAAAGAACCGAATCTGCACTCATTTATCAAACAGGTTTTGCTGCAAATGCAGGACTGATTCCTCAACTTGTTGGCGATGGAGACATCGTTATCAGCGATAAATTGAACCACGGGAGTATTATTGATGGTGTCAGACTTTCAAAAGCAGAACGAGCCGTCTATGAACACCGAGATATGAGCGACCTCGAAAAGGTATTGAAAGATGCTGATAAGAAATATCGTCGCATCCTCATCATCACTGATGGTGTGTTTAGTATGGATGGAGACATCGCCCCGATGGACAAAATCGTGAAGCTTGCAAATGAATATGGTGCAATGACCTACGTGGATGATGCTCATGGTGAAGGAGTCATTGGACCTGATGGTCGAGGGATTGGTGCGCATTTCCATATTGAAGGAAAAATCGATGTGGAAATGGGAACTTTTAGTAAAGCCTTTGGTGTGGTAGGTGGTCTTATCGCTGGGAGTCAAGACCTGGTGAACTTCGCATATAATAAATCACGGACATGGCTGCTTAGTGGTTCGCATCCACCAGCTGTTTCTGGTGCTCAGCTTGCTGCAATCGATGTGCTTGAAACTGAACCTGAACACGTAAAACGACTATGGGATAACACAACATATTTCAAAAAAGAATTAAAATCCTTAGGTTTTGATACAGGTGATAGTGAAACACCCATTACTCCAGTTATTGTTGGAGATTCTGGAAAAGCAAAAGAGTTAAGCAATCGATTATTCGATGAAGGGGTATTTGCACTGCCGATCGTATTCCCTATGGTCGCACGAGATAAAGCCAGGATTCGAACGATGATGAACGCAGGTCTTACGAAGAAGGATTTAGACGTCGCTCTTGATAAATTCGAAAAGCTAGGAAAACAATTATCCATACGGTAAGCGTAATGGAGGAGATTGTATTTTGCGAATCTCCTCATATCATAGGCTGTTGAAAAATTAAATGAGCCCTCCCGCCTTTCATTTAAAGCGGGATGCAATAAATGAAAAAGGAAAGGAGGGCCAGTCTCAGAAAGATAATCGTAGATATTAATCTTTCAGAAATAGAAAACACCTTGAAAAAC
>DATLAF010000218.1:0-15258 GCA_035527635.1 Thermoplasmatota archaeon
GTTTTTCAAGGTGTTTTCTATTTCTGAAAGATTAATATCTACGATTATCTTTCTGAGACTGGCCCTCCTTTCCTTTTTCATTTATTGCATCCCGCTTTAAATGAAAGGCGGGAGGGCTCATTTAATTTTTCAACAGCCTAAGCTATAGGTTACAAACCGATGGTTTTTTATGCGCCTCCGGTTTACTTTTCTGCGAATGATTCGTGATTACATTGAAATTACTCGCCTCTTCAACATGGGACTAACCGCTGTGGCACCTGTTCTTGGTGCGTTGTCCATGTGGAATGTTGGAACGTTATCGCTCTGGAAATTGTTTATTTTGTTCATCATCGGTAGTCTTGCGCATGCGTACGGATTTGTTCTTAATGATGTCATCGATATAAGAGTCGATAAACTCTCTAAAGACCTCACGTCACGACCATTAGTACGAGGGAGTATCACTCGGAGACGGGCTGTTTTCTTCGCTATATCGTGTATGATTGGTTCGTTACTTCTTTCGCTGCTGTTTTTTTCAGAACTAGTATCGTACATCGTTCTTGTTCTCATCCTTCTGGTAGCGTATTTTTTTGCTACCGTGTATGATTTCGCTGGTAAGAAATACCCAGGAATGGATCTATTTGTTACTGGTGCTGTTTTTTTCCTTATTTTATTTGGTGCATCAACAATTGGGACACCGACGATTTTAGCTTGTATTGTGGCTTTAATTGGTGCTTTACAAGTCTTGTTCATGAATATGATTAATGGTGCCATAAAGGATATTGATCATGATAAAGAAGGAAGCGCGAATACGATCGCGATTCGTTTAGGAGCAAATATCCGCGCTGGGATTATCGGCTTACCACTTTCCTTTAAAACAACCGGGTATTTGATAGAAATCGCGCGGATAACACTGATTTTCATCCCCTTTATTTTTCTTGGTTTTGACTCGAACCTCTGGCAGATAACTTTGCTTGTGTTTCTAGCAATACTGACGTTTTTTTCGATTTACAAATTGTATTCCATTAAAACCTTTGACCGTACTCGAATTAGGAAATCGATTGGTGTTATCGTAATTTTCATGTATGCAACAACACCAATCATGTTAAGTTCGCTGAACATGTACATTATCCTTGTTGCGTTGATCCCGCCCCTATGGTTTTTCGCAAGTAACTTAGTGCTCCATAAAACGATTTTCGAGCCAAAAACAATGTAACTGATTTATTCCTTCTTTTTCTTCGCTGCTTTTATCAGTCCATCAAAGAGAGGAGCTGGTTTCATCGGTCGAGATTTAAATTCTGGGTGTGCTTGAGTTCCGGTAAAATAAGGATGAGTTGGCAATTCCATAAACTCCATGAGAATCCCATCAGGTGAGCGTCCAGAGAAAACTAAGCCTTTCTTCCCTAGGGTTTCAATATATTGCGGATTGACTTCATAGCGATGTCTATGACGTTCATAGACCTTGTTTTGATCATTATACAGTTTCCGTATTACAGAACCCTCGGTAAGAATCGCGGGATACGCGCCAAGTCGCATGGTTGCACCATAGCGTGATTCCGTGACGATTTTTATCTGATCAGGGATGAAATCAATAACAGGGTACGGGGTGTTTTTCTCAACCTCGGTGGTGTGTGCGCCTTTTAACCCGCAGACGTTTCGTGCGTATTCAACCACCGCAAGCTGCATCCCGAGACACAATCCAAGATAGGGGATCTTGTTCTCACGAGCATATTTTATGGTCGAAATCTTGCCTTCAACACCGGAGAGCCCAAACCCGCCAGGGACGATGATGCCATCAACTTTTTTCAGATTAACAATCTTTCGTGGTTGTTTTTCATAGATTTTTGAATCAATCCATTCGATCTCTGGGCGTACGTTATTATTCCATGCCGCATGTTTCACCGCCTCAATGACCGAGATATAAGAGTCAGAAAGTTTAAACGCACCGATATCAAAATATTTGCCTACAATCCCAATTTTTACTTTCTTTTCCAATTTACGGATTTTCGCTATGTAATTCTTCCACGCATTGAAATCGATTTCTTCTTTGCGTAACCCAAGTTTCTTTAAGATCTTCTTACAGAGTTCCTGTTCCTCGAATAACAAAGGAACCCCATAGACGTTATCGATATTAGAATCAGAAATGACATCCTCACCTGAGACATTACAGAACAACGCGATTTTTTCTTTTCGTACGTCGTCAAGTGGTTTTTCTGAACGTGTAATGATGAAATCAGGTTGAATACCAATCTCTCGGAGTAGTTTGACGGAATGCTGGGTTGGCTTGGTTTTTGCTTCACCAAGTGATTTCAGGACCGGGACATAGGTGACATGGACATAAATTACTTTTTCGCCCTCATGCTTCATCTGACGAACAGCTTCTAAGAACAATACATTTTCGTAGTCCCCAACAGTGCCACCAATCTCAACGAGGACAAAATCAAATTTTGTTTCTTCAGCTGGTGTCCGAATCCGTCGTTTGATTTCATCAGTGACATGAGGGATTGGTTGTACGGTTTTACCAAGGTATTTCCCGTTCCGTTCTTTTTCTATGACCGCGCTATAGACTTGACCGGTGGTAATATTGTTGCACTTCGGGATATTGATATCTAAAAAGCGTTCATAATGACCCAAGTCCTGGTCGATTTCCCCCCCATCCTCTGTGACCCAGACCTCCCCATGTTCTGTAGGTCGTAGGGTCCCTGCATCAAAGTTGATGTAGGGGTCGATTTTAATCGCGGTTACTTTGTATCCATGGTTTTCAAGGATTTTACCTATCGATGCGGTCGTAATTCCTTTTCCCAAACCAGAAATAACTCCACCTGTGACTATGATATAATTAACCATCCCGATCAACAGGAAAACAGAATAAAGTAGGTGATTTAAATGATTTTGGTTTTGAAGAAAAACGAGTCACACGCTGCCATGCTAATTGAGGGTCCCAAAAAAAATCAGGCCACATCCGAACCAAGTGATAGATAGCAGGTAGAACCAGACATTGTCAAGGGATACTGCAAGTCCGATAATCAGGACAACCCAGGGTAGAATAAGGAGAAATAATGCCTGCAGTAGGCTTCCAGCTTTTTCAGAGAGATTTAACTCCATAGGCCATCAAGATGTTTTTGTAAGTCGGTTTCGTATATTACATGATGTATTTAAGGTTAACTTGATTCTTTGAGGTCTTTTACCTTACCTAACGACGACCCATCAAGGAGATACAGATCTGCGTTGTCCACATCTATGAGGGAACTAAACGGTCCAAGGAGTGGATCGCGATTGACAGCGATACCACCACATAGCGGGTTAAACGCTGGCATAATAAGAATCTGTGAAGTCGATGCGTTCGGGTATTTTTCTTGAAGCCTATTATTAAGAGGAGCCCCTCGTAGCCAACATTGTTCAAACGTACGGTACCCAAGACGGTCTGTCAGCATCACCGTAGGATGTGTATGACCGATGATAACCTGATCACATTTCATAACCTCTTGAGCGGGTCTTCGATGACCATGGGTGAACCCTAGCCCTTCAAACACAAAACCATCGGAGGGATGCAATATAACCGCTGGCGGAAGGAACCGATCGATGTTACCATCGTGGTTTCCCGGCAGGACATGAAGTGTCCCATACGTTTGAATGGTGTTCAGAAATGCTTTTACATCAGTCCGTTCTTGGATGGTTGAGGAGGGGATATTATGTTTAATGTCTCCAAGGAAAATAATATCGTTTACATGGTTCTTGGTTAAAATCGAAATCAATCGTTGTTCCATGATCTTGGTTTGGGATGGGACCTGTAATCCATTTTCTCGTAATTCGCTCTCAATGCCGATGTGTAGGTCTGCAATAACCAATAGTTTTTTTTCTTTGAGCAGGAGTGCTGGCTCATCGATGACTGGACGAAGCTCAAGCGGCATAGACTATCCCAATGGAAAAAGACTATTAAGATGGATCAGAGAAAAAAGAATATTGATGAATAAAAGCAGGTAGAACCCACAAAAAACCCAGATAGAAAGATCTCCAATTGCTTTGCGAATACCGTTCCCACCTTTTCCAATGCGAAGAAGACGTAGCGCAGAGTATACAAGAAGCTGAAGCGGGATTGCAAGGATGATATAACCTAGGACCCAGATGATTAACTCCAGGAGAAAGAATGCTCCAGTAATCGCCGAGAACCCTTGCAAGAACAATAGAGTAAACGCACTGATACCGAAGAGGGAATTGATTTCAGAATCAAGTAAAAGAAAGGAAATAATGAAAACGATGATATGCAAAAAGATAGCGTATCGTTTGATGCTCTCATCTCTTTTTATGTCGACAGCAGGTTTTAAGAAAAAACGTACGTAGATAAAGACACATAGTGCAAGGATCCAGATGATGAGCAGTTCGTATGGAAACACGATTCCATCCGAGGTGCGTTTTGCTTGAGGGACATAGAAATGGTCCCCAAGAGAGATAAGTGTACAATCAGCTTGGAGCGTCGGCCCGGAGGTAGAATCCACATTCGTAATGTCAAGGGTGTTGAAACGAGCGAATCCGACCGAGATGAACTGTTGCTCCGAATGATCAATGGTGACGGTATCATTGGTCTGGAGGAATACCATTGCTCCATTTGCAACAAGAGAGGTAGCCTGAATGAGGCTGACAAACTCATTGAGGTTTTTTATGAATTCTGAGGTAGTGCCTTCTCCAAAGTTTTCCACAGCAACAGAGACATTTTCAATGAGCTGTGTAACATCTATATCTCTGGGATCCGCTGGGGAGATTGACAGCTTCAATGGCGCAGTTGAGGGAAGATCGTTAAGAGGAAAGATGGACAGTGGTGGATGTTGGGTGACAGAGAATTTTTTATTCTGTATTACAAGGTAATTATTTGGTGATGTACTCGTCCAGAGTGTTGCCCCGTTTCGATCCTTTACTCTAATAGTGCCTGTATCCGAAATGGTAGTAAGCACTGTAATGTCTCCGGAGCACTGCATGGTGAGTGGATTGTTAGTCGCTGTAAGGAAAAACCTTGTCGTTGTATCAGGGATGATTTCAAGGGGAATGAAGGTGGTGATGGCGTAGTTTAGATTTGAGGATACGGTGAGGTGGCCTTGATTGATCCCGAGAAGGAACAGACCGTTATCTGTGGTGATATCGACATCTGAGTATTGGGTGATGTGATCGAAATATTGGAAAAAGAGTTCCTCAAGGGAGTTTGCGTTGGTGATATTGATGTCTTCTGCGACGATAACGGTATCGAGATTAGCGATAGTGCATGCTCCGATGAGAGGGAATCCACCCATGTCTTGTACAATGGATGAATTGACCAGTTGTTTCATCGGGAAGCCAGTAAACGTCCCATTAATCGCTGTTTTTCCGATAAAAAATGCGTTTGTATCCTTTGAAAGAGTTCCGCTCAGTTCATGAGAGGATGTGAAGACAGCGTTAGCTGAGGGGATCATCATAGAAACAATGATGAGGATTCCTATCAGGAGGATTGTTTTTTTCATTTGAACGGTTGATGACGAGGGAGTTTTTAAAAGTTCTTTTAATTCCGAAGTAAAGGCTTTTATGACACAGAAGGATATCGGTAGTGAGGATGGAATCATGTGGGAAAAGAAATCAACAGGGGTTTTTGTTAAAAAAACTGAAAAAGCGGTTCGAAAACTTGCAGATAAAAAAACAGAATCAATTGAACAAACCGCGGAATGGATGAAGAAATACCAATACGCGGAATGGCCAAAAAACCCTGATAAACTAGAACAAGAAATGAAAAATAAGATTAAGATAGTACTATCAGAGGAAATGCAACAGGAACCAGCATTCCTCGCATGGGTGTTATACCAAGTCGCCGGGGAACTGGTCAGGCATCAAGAAGTCAAAGCTATTTGGGAATAGACAACGATGTATCCAATATTGATTATCCTCTTCTAATTAAAAATTTATAGATATTTTTTCAGAATTGTAGGGATTTCATCGATGATATCAGTTGCAAGCAGCCCATAGGATTTTTTCTGGAATGCCTCGTTGCCTGCTTCTCCATTGAGAAACGCAGCAATTCGGACTGCGTCAAAGAGCCGTACACCTTTGGAGAGGAGCGCTCCGATGATGCCTGCAAGGACATCTCCAGTCCCGCCGACCGTCATTGCTTCATTATGAACTTTGTTTAGTTTAACGTCTGTTCCGTCGCTAAGAACGTCAATATATCCTTTTAGGAAAATCGTTATACCGATTTTTTCAGCCCATTCTTTCACTGCGTTGATCCGTATGTCGAGATCTTGGGAAAGGGATGCCCCCGTGAGTTTTTTGAATTCACCGACATGCGGGGTCACCACGGTAGTTGAATTCTTAAGTAGAGAAAGGTTTTCTCCCAAAGGCTTGATGGCATCAGCATCAAGGACCAATGGCTTCTTTTCCGCTATAATACGTTTTACCAACGGGATGATCGCATCTTCGGTTTCTCTTGCGGTTCCGAGTCCTGGACCAAGAATAACCGCGGTGCATTTACCAAGAAGTTCTTCGATACGAGGGATATCATGTTGTGTCAGCATATCATCGTGCAAATCTTTTACAATGAAATTAGGTGAAAAAGCAGCAACAGATTCCCAGGAGCGTTTTGGTGTCGCGATGTACACAAGATCAACACCAGTTCGTAAGGCTGCAAGACCACTAAGCGCTGGCGCCCCAATGTAAGGTCCTCCGCCTATGATGAATACGATGCCGTTGTCTCCTTTATGCGATTTTTTTGCTGGACGGGGATAATACACAGAAAGCTCCCCAGGTCCGACATAGGTGATTGCCTCCTCAGGGATGCCAATGTCGACTACGTGGATATCGCCGCTGTTGTTTTTGTTCATACCTTCTTTTATGTCATGAAAGGTGACGGTGTGATTAGGGGTAATGGTTTGAGTGGAGCCAAGGCCAGTGGGGACATCAACAGAAATAATCATTTTGTTCTTTGTATCATTGATTTTTTTTACGATGGTCACATACGGTTCTTTGAGCTCACCGGCTAATCCAGTCCCTAAGAGCGCATCGATAACAACATCGTTTTCTACAATCAGCCTGTCAACATCAAGAGGTGAACTGTAGATTTTCATCTGACCGGTTTGGAGTTTCTGAAAATTTTTTTGAGCGATCTCTGTTTTGATCTTGTCGCCTACAAGAAAGACGGTGACGATATAGTGTTGGGTGAGGTGTCGAGCTGCGACAAACCCATCTCCACCATTGTTACCAGTCCCACAGAAGATAAGGATGTTTTTTTTCGTGTCTTTGATTGTGCTTCTCACGAACTCAGAAACGCTTTTTCCAGCGTTTTCCATGAGTTGTATTGTTGGTACTCCAAAATATTCTGAGTTCGTATCAATGACTTTCATTTCTGATTCTGAAATCATACTGAAAAATGTTAATCGAATAGAACTCTATAAATTTATGTTTTTAGAGAGAAATATCCCTGGAATTTTTTTTAATTTATCGCAGAAAAATACGAAGCAGTAGCTTCCTAACCTTTTTCTGCCGTAATGGGGTATATGTGAGAAGAAACCGAAGAAAAACACTACTCAGATGTTCCAGGTTTTTCACTCCAGTTTTTGGATTGTTTGAATGCATAAGATCATGTTTTTCTGTGTTAAATTGCGTATCAATGCTGTAGCTGGACACAGTGCCTTTGAGGGTGTGATCGACTGCATGGTTTACCAGAAGGAACCGTGCGATAGTCCATTGCTCATATTCAAATGGTTCAAGGGTCTGGATGAGATGTTTGTATATCGTTTTGATACGGCGGTAAAATGTGTGTATAGTTTTTTTATCAGTCACCCGCCCCTGAGGAAGACAAGGATCTGAAATAAAGAGAAGTGCAGCGATTCCTAAAGAGAAGTTAAAGGTCTCATACGCCATGTATTCGATGTGGTCGACGTCTTGATAGAGGTCCTTATAACATTCCTTGAGAAATGAAAGGGAGACCTTTGCTCCAAATCCACTTTTTATGAAGTCTTTTTTCTCTCGTCCGACATAGCTAAGAGTATCAGGTTTTCTATATCTGACGATATCACCGGAGTTAAAAAACTCTTCGGGGAAAACCTTGTTTTCAGCGAGGATGGCTTTATGCCCATAGGGGGATTTGACGAAAAGCGAGTACAGGTCTCCGTCATATTTTTTTAAACCAAGACCGACCCCTGCAATGGGTTTTCCCATGCTAATTTCTCCTAGAGTCTGTGTGGGTGAGTCGTCAAGGACTGTGGTAAGCACCTGTTGGGTCTCGGTTAATCCGTACGCGTTGTGCAGACGCAGGTTAAATTGTTTTTTCATTCCTTCTGCAATGGTTCTGCTGTAAGACGCACTTGTTGACACAACTGTTCTGAGTTCAGAGAACGCCAGGTCTTTTACCTCAGGGACTAGTCTAGTGAGTTCTAAGAGAAATTGAAAGGAGTTCGGGGCAAGCGTCATTACCTCTGGACGCATTTTGACAAGAAACGATATGAGTTTTTGTGGTTTTTGTTTGATCCATTCAGTTTTTACGATGCAGATTGGATAACCGGTCCAGAATGCGTTGAATAAAGCTCGAATGCTAACAGTATGGGGTAGGATGTCAAGGAAGCTGCGTCCTCCGAGTTTTTCTTTGGTATAGAGTCCTGATGCCTGCCAGCATTGGCAATTCCTGAGAAAACCACCCTGTTCATAGAGGACAAGTTTGGATCGACCGGAGGTTCCCGAAGTGGTGAAGATAACGCTCTCTGTTGACAGATTAGTAGTGTTTATACAAGATTGAACAAAGGTGTTTGTCGTATAATCATCAGATGTTATCATATCGTTCAGATAGGTCGTGAGATGGAAATCTTCAGATGTTTCATACATGGGAAGTTGATGTCGCTGGGCGATTGTTCTAATATCATTAATTACTTTTTTTTGCCGTTCGTAACCTAGTAAATTTTGTATTTCATGGTAAGGGAAAATCACAGCGGAGCAGTTCGTATTTTTGATCCAGGTATCAAACACTGTTGTCTCCACAAACATAGGGAAAAGGACACGTACACCATAGGAAATCAGCCCGGTGAATAGCAGAATCGTGTACAGTTCCGTGTTAGTAGATAAGGTCGCGAGCAGAACGGTATCACCGGGTTTGATGTTTTTTTTGCTAAATTCCTGATATAAGGATGCAGTAACGTATCGTAATCTCTGTAAGGAGATCTCGACATAGGTTTCGTCTACATGAGTCAGGATGAGAAAAGAATGTTCGTCTCGATGAGGCAGTCGGGTGAACAGAAGTTCAGCGATGTTGTTGACAATTGGATCAGGACAGGGAAATTCTGAAGAAATCATCACTTCGAAATCGTTTTTTTGTATCATCAGCCACGCGTCATTGTTTTCTATATACAACAATTATTAATAAGTTCTTGTTGTTGAATCCATGGGTTGAGTGATGCAGAAACATTCCTTGATACGGATGTTGAACTGGAAGAGGAATCTCCTTTGTTATTTGTTCTATTTATTAGAGATTTTCTCTATAAAAAGTCGACTTGTTCATCGATTGTATATGAAATGGATTGGGGATATTTTCGTTGATGAGTTCCATATGGCGCAGGTCACCGTTCATGACCAGGTGCTGCATATCGGATGTGGCTCTCTTCCTACGATGTCTATCCTGGCCGCCAAGGAATCTCATGCGAAGGTCATCGCGATTGATATTGACCGAAAGGCATTACAGCGTGCGAAACATTTCATTGCTCAGCAACTTTTATCCGATTGTATCACGGTGGAATACGGAGATGGGACAACCTATCCGGTCAGCTCATTTGATGTGATTTTCATCGCAACAAACGTCATCCCTGTTGATAGTGTTTTTCGCAATCTTGCGTCTAAAGCAAAACCAGAGGTACGAATCATCTGCAGGGACCTTGGATCTGGTGTGATTCATATGCTTCAAAACCAGGAATTTTTCCCATGTTTTTCTATACAAGCTGTTCGAACCCATCAAAGGACATCTTCGCTGTTGATAACAAAAAAGAGATGAATCTTTTTAAAGAGTTAATTATTGATGAGATAGCAAGAAAAAAATTGGATAGTTAGAACCCGATGATCTATTGGTTCTAATCGTTATCCCTGTATATGAAAAAATACTAATAACAACAATTCTATCCCTTCCTGAAGAAAGAGATGATGCTACTATGATGCCAGGTCGGATGAATGGAAGGCAGCTTTCTCAGATGATGAAACGCTTTGGAATTAATGTAAAAAATATTGATAATGTTGAAAAGGTCATCATTCGGACCGATACAAAGGAATATGTGTTTGAGGAAGCAGAAGTAACCGTGATGGAAGCACAAGGACAGAAAACCTATCAGATTATTGGGAACCCAACCGTTAAAAACAGAGGCGGAGAAACACAAGATACACAAAAAGAAGACATTAAATTAATAATGGAACAAACAGGAAAATCCGAAGCAGAGGTACGCAAGGCCTTAAAAGAGACGAATGGCGACCTTGCTGAGGCAATCCTCAAACTCACCCAACCATGATGATTCTTACTTCGATAGTATGACTTCATATATGGATGCAGTCGAAGCATCACCGCAGGGTGTAATTCTTTTCTTGCATGTCACCGCAGGATCATCTCAGACGGTTTTCCCTGGCAGTTATAATCAATGGCGGAACTGTCTTGAAATCAAGGTTCAATCAGAGGCAAAAGGCAACAAAGCAAACACCGAGGTTCTTGAAACCATCGCACGGTTTTTTCAGCTCCCGGGAAAAAATGTAATCCTGGTAAGTGGTGAAAAAATGAGGGAAAAAACAGTCTGTCTAAAAGCAATCCCGCTTAATAGGGTTCAAGAAAAGCTTAAGGAGTATTTTGATGGATGATCTTCAAATATTAGAGCAGCTCGATGAGCTACTTAGCGAGTTACGAGAGGAGAATAAAACCGTACCTATCATCGTTGAGGGAGAAAAAGATATCATCGCATTACGCAAGCTTGAGATGATTGGTGAAATCATCCGATTCAACACGGGACACTCCGTGTCAGATTTTTGTGATGCTATCGCACAGAAATACCAGAAAATCATCTTGCTTACCGACTGGGATTGGCGGGGCGGCAGGCTTGGTTCCTCGATCAAAAAACATCTTGAGAATCGTGTGGAATGCAACATCACGTATCGGCAGATGATTGCTCACCGGTGCACCTGTCGAACCGTGGAAGGGATACCATCATGGCTGCAAACCTTCCGAAACAAAGTCCAAGGCGAATAAATTATATACTTTCACTGCTCTCCGATGAAGGTATAAAAGAGTGTTTAAACAATGGGGGACCTGGTGCAGAACAATACGAAGAATCAAAAGAAACTCGTTCCTACGGTGAAAAAGGAATCAACAAGCGTCTGTGCTCTCTGTCGGGGAACAAAGTTTTTATGCGGAAAGAATCGATGCCCAGTAATCGTCCGATATCACGCCAAGGTAAAGACAAAACCATCGCTTGATAGTTTACGACTCGAGGGGGCATCACCCCCAAGTGTTTTCATTGGAAGGATTGGATACCCAAAGGTTGCGATAGGACCAATGATCCCTCCAGTGATGGGGGACACCTCGGAAATCGACACCCCTGAGCGATGGCTTCATAAAACCTTGGATGACATCGTGGATTTCCGCAGTCAACTCGTTCGCGGGAAATTCACAGTGGATGTGACCAATGTTGAAAGCCCCCATCGCATCGTCGAATTCACCAGAGAACTTGCTCTTTCCAAAAACGCGGTGTTCGCAGATGCCGTGTTTGAAAAAAAACCCTATGGGAAAATAGCATTCTATGACGAAGTCCAACCACATGGACCGTCTGCTCCGTTGAAAACATTGGATATAACAAACCCCAAGTACGAACAGCATATCGAAAAAGCATATTATGATACGGATCTGAAAGCACGGGATGCTATTCTTGATATCTATAAAAACGGGGTGTTAATCTCAAAGATTCAACGTGCATTCAGCGTCGGAGCTTTTGGGATAAAAAGGAACAGACGCTTTGTCCCAACCCGCTGGAGTATCACCGCTGTTGACTCAACACTTGGTGCAGAGCTTATGAAAAAAACGAAAACATACCCTGTCATCAACGAGGTTCGTGCGTACTACCTGAATCAGTTTGATAACCGTTGGATTATTTTGATGATGCCCTCAGAATGGCAATATGAGCTCATTGAAGCATGGTACCCCAATACAACATGGAACCAGTATGGGACAGGTATTTCCATATTCAACAGCTATGAGTTTTACGATGGCCGCACGACGTATGCTGAAATCGGTGGGTGTTACTACGCTGCCCGACTGGCGGTAAACGAGTTACTGAACAAAGAACGTAGACAAGCTGGAGTCGTCATCCTACGGGAGGCACATCCCGGATACATCATGCCGATTGGTGTTTGGAACGTGCGTGAAAGTGTACGTAGCGCTTTGACCAAACCCCATCGTACATTTACCACCGTCCAGGAATCATTGCTATATGTCTCTGAGATCATGGATATCCCTGTACAGCGGTGGATACGCAACAGCGCAGTGCTAAAGAATCAACTATATCAGCGACGACTGGAGGACTTCCTGGTGGGATAATATGGACATACAAGAAATCCAGTGTAAAACCGCACTATCCGCTTCAACATTACCTGGGCTGACGTATTCCTTGAACCCCTATCGAGGATGCATGCATAATTGCGCGTATTGCTACGCACCAAACGTCCTTCGGATGCCACGGGAACATTGGGGAGACGTTCTCCAAGTAAAAAAAAATATTCCTTTGGTTCTAGCCAACGAGCTAAAAACCAAGAAATCCGGCGTCGTGGGAATATCAACAGTCACTGATGCCTACCAACCTCTCGAACAGAATTACAGCCTCACTCGCTCTTGTTTAGAACAATTCGTACTGTATGATTTCCCGGTTCATATCCAGACAAAATCAGCGCTCGTAACCAGAGACATAGATCTTCTCTTACGGTGTACCGATGCACAGGTCATGTTCAGCATTGGAACATTTCATGATGAGGAACGCAAACTTCTTGAACCAAATACCTCCTCCATTCAAGACCGTTTCTTTGCGTTAAAGAAATGCGCTGACGCGGGTCTAAACACGACCGTGTTCTTCGGCCCGGTCTACCCAACAACAACCATCGGAGAGATCCCTGGGATCCTTGATACATTCAAAGAGTATGGTGCAAAGGAGATATGGATTGATATCCTGCGTATTAAACCAGGGATTTGGGAGAATATCCAGAAAAAATTGATACCAAAGAAAGAGATATTCCAGATGTTTTCAGCCCATGTGTTCGAAAATAAAAATTATTATAGAGATATCAGAGAAGAAATACGAAAAAAGGGAAAAGAACGTAATCTAAAAATCATCGATGCTTTTTAAATTCTTTTCTTGATATCTGAGGGTTTGTTCCAAGGATGAATCTCTCGTAGCATTTAAGTATGAGAACTCTATTACTCCAAAAATCCCTTAATAAAAAAATTACTATAATTATAAGTGATATGTATGGCCAAAGCACGTGCACGGACGACAACAAGAAAAGTCAAAGACCGATGGAAAGCAAAAAACTGGTACCAGATAGTCTCACCATCGTTATTCAATAATGTTCCTGTAGCTGAGACCCTGTCAGATACACCAGACAGCCTTATCGGAAGAGTGACTGAAGTCTCACTGCAAGACCTTACAAACGATTTTCGGAAATCCCATATTAAACTTCTTTTTACCGTTGATAGGGTAGAACAAAACACTGCATATACCCAACTCAAAGGTCATTTGCTTACTTCAGATTACCTCCGGCGGATGATTAGACGGAGAAAATCCCGTGTCGATGGTGTCTTTGACGTTGAAACAAGAGATGGAGCACTACTGCGAGTAAAACCCTTTGCAATCGCAGAGAAACGCATCCAAAGCTCTCAAAAGAAACTTATCAGAAACGTCATGAAAGACGTCATCAGCAAAGAAGGAAAAGCAAAAACACTTAACTCTTTTATCAAGGACTGCCTCGATGGAAAAATTGGCAGTGAGATTTACAAACACTGTAAGATTTACTATCCAGTGAAACGTATTGAAATTAATAAAACAGAAATCATTCGATTACCAACAATCATTATCGAAGACGAAAAACCAGTAGAGAAACCAGAAGAAGAATCCAAAGAACCATCGAAAGAAGAATCAGAAGTACCATCTGAAGAAGAAATCATCAAAGAAAGCCCAGAAGAAGAACCAAAAGAAGAAAAAGACGCACCTGCCGAAGAAGAAATCACTGCTGAGGAAACCGAGAAAGCTGAGAAACCTAAGAAGAAAACAAAGGCAAAGACAACGACGAAGAAGAAAACTACCGCGAAGAAAAAGACAAAGAAAAAGAAAGAAGCTGCTCCAGAATAATGAATCCCCCAGGAGCATACGTTTATATATTTTAGCTTTATATTTTATTCCTATATGATACATCCGCAGAAAACACTGCCGTATCTCTTCATCGTGATGATTCTCTTTTCCGTAGTCATTATTCCCATTGGAAAAAGCTGTAAAGACATAATTATCACACCTCCAGCATCCGCAGGTGACTATAGTCTTTTGTTAAAAGTCCGAGATCCAAGTCGACCAGGGTTGCAAGTACTTTGCAGAGTTCCAAAAGGAACACTTTATACCTATCATCATCCATGGACCGGAAGACCCTGGGATTTTATTATTACCCACACATTTATCGGTGTGGCAACACAAGGAGATACGCTTCCGAACATCGTCAAAGCAGGCATGGTCCTTACTGACGCAGGCCTTGCTTTTGGTGATGCAGATACGCTTTCCCAATGGATAAATCCAACAAAAAACGCCTGGGATGATTTTGATTGGATCCGGTACGCTTGCCAAACAGCTGACAACGAAGAGGAAGCAATCAACTTACTTACCAATAAAGCGATAGACCAGCTTCATGCACCTGGTGTTTCGGAGAACCTTTTTTTAGTAGGCCCACAACGAGCAGTCGTCATCGAAGCGGACGCAGAGCACCACATAACAACGGATGTCTCTGATGTTCTGGTCATGTCCAACTACGCTAAAGACCTCTGGCGAACACAGCTGTTCAGATCTCTGCCGGTTGCAGCCTCGTTTGGAACAGAGAAAGAAACCATAGTTAAAAGTGGCATGATTGTACGCCTTGAGTCCATCTGTGGTGTGAGAATCACTCAGATCACATCCTCCTCAATTACTGCACGAGCGGTCCCCTCGTTTGCGTTCAAGGGCTCAGGACTTGATAAGGATGTCACGATCTCGCTTGGGGAACGGGGAACTGTTGGGCCCTATAGCG
>DATLAF010000219.1:0-3534 GCA_035527635.1 Thermoplasmatota archaeon
GCTGCTGTACCTGCTGTTCAACTGTCGTGGAATCAATAAGTTGTTTCTTTGGTTCAATCTTCCTTAAAGCACTGAGAACGTTATCACCAGCAATGTGGATGTAAATAGATGGCATTTGAGAAGAGCGAGACCATCCAGCAAAATGTCGCATCACTGATTCATTGAGGTTCTCACGTGCAAGTTCAGTTAAACGACTATGTCGAAAGATATGTGCTGTGACTCGCTTCTGGATTTTGGAACGTTTTGCTATCTGTTTAATCACTCGATGGATACCAGCTCTTGTATATTGTTTGTCCCATGAACTCAACCATAGAGCAGCGTTCCTATCATCTTTATTTGGGTGTGTCTCCAGATACTGTTGCAAGTAAAGAAGAGAACCATTCAATGGAATTTTCCTAGTACCTGTTTTACCATTCACAACGATGAATGTCTCATCTCCCTGAATGATGTCTCCTATCTTTAGTTTGGTGAACTCAGCGATTCTCGCAGCAGAGTCGTATAACACAGCAATCATAGCTTGTTCCTGAACTGACTGACAATGTTGAATCAACAATTCTACCTCTTTTTCAGTGAAGATGTCTGATTCTGTTTTGTAATTGTAGTTCTTTAATCGATTCACTTTTATCCATGACACCAACTCTGGTTTCTGCATCCACTTAAAGAATTTTCGAAGAGTAATTTTATATAAGTCTCGAGTGGTTTCAGCAACATCGAGAGAACGAATATACATTAAAATGTCCTCTTTTGTGATTTCATTTACAGGTTTATTCGTGACACGCAAAAACTTTGAAATTACTCTCCTATCAGTAGTTTCTGTAGATTTTTTGTTGCCGTTGTTTGCTTCAATTAGAAACTGCTGTAAGAACACATCGTTAGCGTTCATATGTAGGGAGGTAGAAACTCCTTTATTAATCTGTCGTGTTTTTGGGGTTGTGACGTGAAATATATCACTTTTCTGGTCTTGGTTAATCCAGGTATATTTGATTTTGGTGATGAGCGGTACACATGGTCTAAGATTTATAAAACTTTATATACAGAGATTGTTATTATTTTTAAAAACAATGGCAAAAACCCTGATCCTTAATATCGATCGTGACGATGATTTTGGTAGAAAGGCTCAGGCAAAAAGCCCGATAATCGGATTCCAGAACAACTTAGATGCTGCAAATAAACTAGGACGTATCGATGCGGAAGACTCAGATTTAAACGCGATTTTTTTTGCAATTTCAATCTACGAATCATTAAAAAAAGAAGCAAAGGATGTCGAGATAGCGACCTTATGCGGAGACATCAATGTTGGAGTAAAATCAGATCAAAAACTCTCCGAGCAACTTGATATAGTCATTAAAGAGACCAGTGCAGAGAACGCGATTTTAATCAGTGATGGGGCTGAAGATGAATATATTCTTCCCATCATCCAATCTCGATTAAAGATTAATTCGATTCAACGGGTGAACGTAAAACAAAGCAAACAGCTTGAAGACACCTATTATCGGATCATCAAACTCCTTGATGAAGACAAAGTAAAAAAACAATTTTTTCTTCCCATCGCATTGATATTAATCGTCTGGGCGTTTTTCGCTATCTTTGGGGTGGCAGTCAGCGGGTTTGGTGCCATATTATTTACATTAGGGATCTATCTTTTGATTAGAACGTTTAACTCAGAGAAAAAAATAGCAGTCGTCTGGCATGAATTAAGAGCGGGCTTACTCACCGGAAGGCCATCGTTTTACACCTTCATCATTGCTTTAGTAATCATCTCTGTCAGTCTGTTCTATGCGTATAACAACACCTTTAACCAGTATCAACGTTTTCTCGATGTCCTTGTCCTTAAATTTCTTGCCGCGATTACCTGGGGAATCGTCGCTGCCGGTTTACTTACGGCGTTTGGGCGTGTCACTGACCTCTACATCCGAGAAAAAAAGATACTATGGTCGTACTGGAGTGTTCCGTTTTCTTTGTTCGCCTTTGGGTTCATCGGTTCTAGTCTTTTTGACACCTTCGGTCAGGTCATCTGGGAGTTTCGTAACAATCGAGGGTTTCTCATAGAACCATTCTACACCTTATCATTCTGGGGATATATCACCGTTGGTATCATCATTGTCTTTATCGGAACGGTAAGCTACCACTATATCAAAGAGGAATTTATCGATGAGACCTACGAAATCAGCATCGAAGAACAAACACAAAAACTGCTTAAAAACCATACGAAATAACCATGGTAGCATTACTTTAAGTACCCCTGATATATTCAGCGCGAGAGAGTATGTCAATTATTGAAAGCATCTTGATTTTTCTCATCATCCTTGCAGTGTACGCAGGAATCATATTTGTTTTTTATAAAAAGGGCATCCTGAAAAAACATAACATCTCTTTTTATGGACCAGCCCTCATGTGGCGAACCGAAAAAGGAATTCAGTTTTTAAAAAACCGTGCGAAACATATACGATTCTGGACGATCTACGGAAACATCAGTATTATCTTTTGTTTCATCACAATGGTGTTAATGACCATCCTTATGATCATGACCGCATGGCTCGTATTTGGTTTTACTCCTGCACAGCGGAACGCGCTCCCTGGGCCTGAACTTGCCCTTGTCATCCCTGGTGTTAATCCACTTCTTCCTCTTGAATTCCTAGGGTATGTTCTTCTTGGACTTGTCGTCGCAATCATCGTTCATGAGTTCTCCCATGGGATTCTTGCCTTGGTTGATAAAATTAAAGTAAAATCACTAGGCATTCTGTATTTAATTGTTCCAATTGGGGCGTTCTGCGAGCCTGATGATGAGGAAGTAAAAAAAGCAAGGATTCCGTCACGGATGAGGATTTATGCAGCAGGACCTGCCGCGAATTTCGTTGTCGTCCTTCTTTCAATCTTGCTATTCTCTGGCGTCTTTCTGTCAGCAGTACAACCCACAACGGAAGGAGCGATCGTCTTTACGGTTGATACGGATTCCCCTGCGTCACAAATCGGGTTTGAAACAGGGACTATTATCACCAGTGTAAACAACACGGTAACCCACACCGGTGATGAATATTTCATCGCGTGGAACAACACCCGGGCTAATCAAACCATCACTATCAGTTATATTCAAAGCGGTACTTTACACACCACGCAAGTCACCCTTGGTGATAAATACATTGAATACGCGAAACGACCTACGATTTATTTAAAAAATAATGAATCCTACAAAGGGAAAGGTTACCTGGGGGTTCAATCGCTGCTTCGCGACTCTGTCTATCAAGAGTATGTCACTATCTTGAAAAACCCGTTTTATGATTTTCCACGAGGACTGCTTACGTTCTATAGTCTTCCCTTATTAGGATATTTCGCAGGATACAACCCTATCGTTTCACCCTTCACCAACACGTATAGTATTACAGGACCCCTGGGTGCTCTACCTGTTCCTCTTTTTTGGATCATCGTAAATGCAATCTACTGGATTTTCTGGTTAAACCTTGCCGTCTCATTGTTCAACGTCCTTCCGATGGTGCCACTTGATGGAGGCTTCCTCTTCAATGACGGCGTACGAGC
>DATLAF010000220.1:0-3374 GCA_035527635.1 Thermoplasmatota archaeon
AACAATATCAAAAGTGTTGTCTTCAAATGGAAAAGAATATGGCTCAGAAACAAGATCTACATTTTTACCTTTTTCTAAATCAAGACCGACTATACTCCAATCAGTATTATCAAACAGATTTCGAAAATCAGGACAGTTATCCCCATTATCTTTACTTCCAACATCAAGAACTTTTAAAGATTTATTCTTGTCGGAGTAATACATCATTATCCCAAAAAATAGTGAACAAACTTCTTTCATCGTGATAGCAGTTGATCTATTCCTAATCTTATTGCAGAGTAGTCCTTCCTTATTTCACTATATTCTTTTCTCATGTCTTTTGTGGTCTGATCTAATGAAAGTATCCTTCTATCATCTGTTTCCAGCTTTTGATGATGTTCGGTTGCGATAATCTCTAAACCATGAACTTTCGTTTTTATGTGATTAATACAACTCATCGTGGAAACATCTTGGTTAGACAAAGAAGTAAGGCTCTTATCTACATCATTATGCCTCAATGCACAAAGATCCGCGTCATACTCCTCCGCAAACTTTTGTTTGTCTAATCCTAATCTCGGCGGTGGTTTGAATCGAAGCATGTCATAAAATATCTTACCTCCAACTCCCGCAGCAGCAGCAATTAATCCTATGATAATGTTCCAAAAAACAATATGTGAATCCACACTCTTCTCCTTTAGATGGTCGTTGTGGTGGTTGTTGAGAAAGTAGTTGAAGTCGTGGTAGTGGTCGTAGATGTGGTAGTCCCAATAACACCGGGATAATTAATAATCGTTGTCAACTGTTCTCTCAAGTCCTCGTACCCTGTCGCAAAATTCAGAATACGATCATTTCCATCAGACTGCCATGTGGGATTCGATGTCTTTGTCATCAAAAAGGCTTCGATTATTTTCCATCCATGTTCGTTAATCAACCATTGAACCAACTGTTCGTAATGATCAAGAACCCATTGTTGAACTGTCGGTTTGTCTTCTGGCTTGTCTTTATACTTATCGTCAATATACTGGGCAATCTTGTAAGCGATTTCCGTTGTAGGTGCATCTTGACGAATTAATTCCGCTAAATCCGTAATATAGCTCATTTTATTATTCTCCTTCTATCAATACAATTTTTACACTTTCCGCAGGTTCCTGAAAGTAATGGTTGATTGCAACTGAATGTAAGTTTTCGTACATCTTCAGGTAAGATATCATTCCAAATATCTTTTTTAGAAACATCCTTAAATGGCGTTTTGAGCTCCACATTATCTATTTCCCAAGTCAAACTTTTTAAAAAATCGAAAGATGAACTCCTACGACTAAACCTTTTTGTCATTGAAGGATTTGTATCGTCCTCTTTAATTCTACCATCCCAAACTTCTACTTTTTTAAAAAAACCTGAAAAATGAACCGCCAATCTCGCCACGATAACTAATTCTACTTCTTCACTCCAAAAACGAGTACCAGAAGGGCACAAAGAAAGATCAAAAACAGATCTGGAAAAATCAAAATGAAAATAATTTTTATAGATATGACTTCTTAACATTTCCACATGCTTCGACTCATAAATATGTTTTATAAATCTCTCCTGATGCATTTCAATAAAATGGGCGTGGATTTTTCGATTTTCTTTATGCGCTTTGAAAATCAAACCTGTACTATCGATCCCGCTCGACCAAGGGATAATAACAATAGAATTTATTCCCCCATTGCTTGCCATCTAATCACCCCGTCAGACAATAAGGTTTCTGAACCTGTTACATTCGTTTGATATGTGACAGTATTTCCTTTTATTACTGTATTTGTAGAATTTTCAGCGCAGGGGTTTATTTCATCCTCAAAAAAGCGATATCCAAGACCCGTAAAATACATTCTGACATAAAAACCACCGGGACCTAACCCTGATAATCCTGACACACTCAAATTAATTGTGGAAAACGCATCGGTAAACGCACGTGTGGGGCTTTGTGTGTACGTCCAAGTTAAATTTGGTAACTGGTAGTATAAACGAGCGTAACCATAACCTGTTGTTTTATAACAACTGCAACTGATATCACCTTCTGCGTTTATGGTACACCCGCTACTTCTTGCATATGCACACATAGTACAACTTACTATCAGATATTGCACATCACCATAACTATTCGGAACCACCGTATTAAATGTTATAGGACCTGGAATTCCATAATTTGAAGTAGTCAGAAAATAATCTGTGTCGGATTCAGAATCAGGAATAGCTTCACCTAAAGCACCTGCAGCAAATGCAAGATAACAATTGGGGACAAATTGGTATCTATTCGTTGTCCCAGAAACAAATTGCAAACTATCGGCTGACATTCGTATCTTTTGATCACGATCAGGGTACGAACTGGAATACACAGGCAGTTGTTCCGGCCAAAGCACAATATCCGGTTCCGACTTCCAATATCCTGGTATAACAACGGTCGAACCTGAATTTGCTGCACCAGATTCAATCCGATTAATGGACTTGTATTCGTAATGCTGTGCTGTACCTGTATCGTAATAATAAAATACAATATCACCTGCATTTAAAACAGCATAGTGATTTCCGGTTGTACCACCATCAGGTGCAACTGTAATGTTACCGCCACCCCCTGCTTCATTCGTATTTATAATAATATTGCTATCGCCAAAAATAGCAGAACCGCCTTCATCCAGGATTAAAGAAGTAGTGATCGAAATATGATCGCCATTAATCGCATTAGCTTGAATATGATTAGCTGTGATCGAATCTGCTGCAATGATCGTGGCGTCTACCGATCCCGCTACAAGGTGTTCCGTATCCACAATAGAAGCAGAAAGGTGTCTGGCGACGATTGCATCAGCCGCGATCTGTTCCGCTACCACTTCCCGAACAAACACAAGCTCTCTAAAAGTGAATGCGGCATCGATACTTGTGAAATACAATCTCGCATACCGACCGACAATCATGTTAGGGAACGGCAGGTACACTTTATTTGAAGTGTTAGACCGAAAGTAGTTCGTTTGTGCGTCTGCTTCATTTGAAGCTAAAGAAAGACGACCTGTTGCGTCTATCGTATGATCAACATCTGCTTTGTAGTATGTCCAACTCAAACCATCATCCGACACACCTACATAAACATCGACCTGATGACTTGACGTAGCATAATAAACCCTATCTATAAGTGTTTCTACCGGAAACGCATATTGAACCCAAGACCAAGTTTGCGCTCCATATTGACGACCCCCCGAATCAATGATACCATCATATAGAGAAGAAAGATCAGCCGTGCTTAGATTATCAGTTATTGTAAGGTTGGAACTTAACTCTTGATCAAGATCACTCGTTCCGATATAAGTAGGATCGCCTGTGTTGCTGTTCGTTTGTGTCCCGATACCGAATGTATCATAAGGAAC
>DATLAF010000221.1:0-7251 GCA_035527635.1 Thermoplasmatota archaeon
ACATTTGCTGCATCATTATGATCATCTGGTGATGGATTTGCGACATCTAAGGTTGGGTCGCTAAAGGCGATCTTGGATTCTGCGGAATTAACTCCTGCGCAGGTGACAAAGTGTCCTTCCTGTCTCTCAGAATGTGGTGGAGGATTGAAAAATTCTGTTTTAAACGCCCAATCAAAAGGTGAACTATAGGGGTCCATTGGTACACCACGCATCCATCCAGTGCCTGGTGGATAGGGGTTTCCAACGTCGTAGAACCATTCATAATGATACCCAGTAACCATCTGGACGACATCAAAGTAATAGAGTAATCCCGCAGTCAATGAAATCTCCGGGTTGAAATTGAATCGCACCCAGGTTGGACCACCAAGGACGCCAGGATTAAAAATCACTGTTCCAATTGGCGTTGATGGCGAAGGAGCATTATACACATTTATTTGCACATCACAGGGGGAACCGACACTCTGAAGAAGGATTTGGATCGCATCAAGTCTTGATGCCATTGGAACAAATTCTTGAAAATCAGTCCAAGTGGCTATCTTACAGAGCTCAGGGAGGGATCCAATGTTTTGAAATTGATCGATCATAAGAGGACCAACGATATAATCATAAGAGCCCAGTAAGAGAATAACGTTCTGGCTACGTTCTATTTCGCTTTCTATAAAACTGAAGGTCGGCCGGTTGTACGTCTGCACAGTGAATTTATCAGTAAGACCTGTTGAGTCAAACCAATCAGTAATCGCAGCTTCCATATCGTTGACATACGTGGTTCCTTGCCCTGTCGTGTTCATTGCTCGTGCAAGCTTTTCAATAAGCAAGGGAGCATTATTTGTTGCATGGTCGTCACCAGCTCCATAATCCTCGACCAATGCGAATTGATTCTCACCGTCACCAGGAGTACCAGTTGGGTCAGCAAATTGTGAGTCAAACCACCAGAAACAGTTGGCCACCGCGACAGGACCACAGAAAATCCATTCTTCAACATCATCGCCAACGACCGTACTATTGAGATAACAATCCGGGCCAGGGGCAATGCAGTTTTCAGCGATATTAAAAACATCATCTCCTGCAACTGTTGAATCAATGACGGTATTAGGTCCTGGTGATATCTTTTTCCATCGGTCCTGTTGTTGATTGAAATCAGGCAGTCCTTGCGGAGCATAGTTTGGATATGATGGTTTCCAGTACCATCCTCTGCTTTGCATCGCATTCTCACTCGAAGTTACAGTCGCTTTGTTCATTGCTTGGGCTGAGGTTATTAAAAGAACAAACATCACAACGAGAGTGACAATAGCTTTCGAAAATGTATTCTTCTTCATTTTTTTTTCCCTCCAATCATTTTTTTCTTTTTTCAACGGGTGATGTGACAAGTCGTCACTATCTATCTCAGTTTGCCTCCCGTGATACAAATTCTTGTATAACTTAAATTCGTCTACTATTATATATACCTTGTTCCAACAAACCCCAATGTTATCATAGAAGATATGTCTTTTATTTCATTTATCTATACACTATGATGTGTCTATATTCCTTTTCTGAGATTGAACACTAGAACTAATTTTGATATTGCAGCAACGAAAAAATTATCGAAGAACCCCTGCGCCATCTGTATATAACCAAGTTTCAATTTTTGAAATAATACACGTATTATTTCATTATGGACCTTGTTGTGTATGACTATTTTGACAAGCTCGTGATGCCAATTTTTTTTCTGATATATCAATCTCAATATGTTCGCCTGTGACCATATAATGGATTTTTTCTGCGATTTTACATGCATGATCCCCGCATCGCTCTAGATATCGAGAGACCATCATATAATGAGCCCCTTGAGTAATATTTTTGCTATCCTCGATCATATACGATAAACATTCACGGAAAATGGAATAGCGAAGTTCATCGACAATGCATTCATTTTCCTCAAGATTTTTAATTGATGAGAGGTTCTCAGTTGCAAAAGCAGTAAGGACTTTATCGATCATAGTACATACGATTTCTGCCATGTGTGGGATACTAATCAATTTTTTCATCCGTCGTACATCATGGAGTTCCTCAGTTACTTTTGCAATGTCTTTTCCATACCGTCCAATTCTTGTGAGGTACGTGTTCAATTTTAGACAACAAGCAATCGTCCGCATATCCTTTGCCATGGGTTGGTACAGAGCGATTAAACGAATTGCTTTTGCCTCGATATCCCTATCCATGATAGCGATTAGGCCCTTTTGTGACTGAACCCAGCAAGCAAGATCAATATCATCATTTTTAAGAGAATCGACTGCTTTTTGGAGCATTTCTTTTGATAGTTGCCCCATTTTTGTGATTTCTTTTTTCAGTTCGTTTAATTCATCATGAAACTTTTGTGTCATAGGTCAGTCCACCTACCCAAATCTGCCGGTAATATATTTTTCTGTTAATTCCTCTCGAGGATCCTCAAAGATCTGCTCAGTTACACCAAATTCGATAAGTTTTCCTAGGTACATATATGCTGCGTAATCACTAACTCGTGCAGCTTGTTGCATGTTATGGGTAACAATAATCACCGTGTATTTCTTTTTTAATTCTTCGATAAGATCCTCAATTTTTGCTGTTGCAATAGGATCGAGAGCAGAACATGGTTCGTCCATAAGAATGACTTCAGGTTCTATTGCCAGCGCTCGGGCAATGCACAATCGTTGTTGCTGACCACCAGATAAACTCATCGCTGATTCATTTAATCGATCACTAACCTCTTCCCAGAGGGCTGCTGCTTTAAGGCTTTTTTCGACTAGTTCGTCTAACTTCTTTTTATCATGTATCCCATGTATTTTCAATCCGTATGCGATGTTTTCATATACTGATTTTGGGAAGGGATTTGGTTTTTGAAACACCATTCCGATTTTGCTGCGAAGTGCAACTGGATCGATGTCTTCTTCAAGGATGTTCACTCCTTTCCAAAATATTTTTCCTTCTGTTCTGCATCCTTCAATTTCTTCGTTCATGCGATTCAATGCTCTAAGTAGTGTACTTTTCCCACATCCACTTGGGCCGATGAACGCGGTGACTTTCTTTTCTAACACATCCATGGTAACATCTATGATTGCGTGTTTTTCTGAATAGTACACATTTAATCCTTGCAGAGAGATTGTTCCTGATTGATTCTCTTTATTTTCAATGGTGGCGTCCTTCTTTTGTACGGCAAAAAAATGGGAGTTTTTTATTTTTTTATTTTTAGGTGCTTTCTGATTCTTTTTTTGTGTCGGTGTCATTTACCAATCCCTCTTTGCTTGTGAACGCTGGCGTATAATTATTGCAACAAGATTCATCGAAAGAAGAATAACCAGTAAGACAACAATTGTGCTAGCTGCTAGATCATGAAACTGTAGTTTTGGCTGTCTCGTCCAATAGAAAATCGTTATAGGCAGAGCAAGAAATCCGTCAAGGATGCTGTTCGGTGCTGTTTTAGCAAAGACACTTCCAATAAAAAGAATCGGGGCGGTTTCTCCGATAGCTCGGGATAATGCAAGGATAACGCCAGTGAGGGTACCTGGTACTGCATGGGGGAGGACATGATGGCGGACTGTTTGCCATTTTGTTGCACCAAGGCCACGTGAAGCCTCCCGGAATGAATCTGGTACTGATTTTAGTGCTTCTTCGGTTGCAACTACTATTACTGGAAGAATCATAATAGCTAATGTAAGGCTCCCGGCAAGGAGACTTGGTCCAAACCCGAACAACCGTGAAAATATTGCTAATCCTACCAGCCCAAACACGATCGAAGGGACACCCGCGAGGTTTTGTATGATTCGACGCAGGAACCTTGTGTATCGGTTATCTTTGGCAAATTCGTTTAAATAAATAGCAGCTCCAACTCCCATGGGAACTGCGAATACTAAGGTAAGGCAAACAAGATAAATCGAACCGAGGATTACCGGGTAAATCCCTGCTTTTGAGGGTGTGGCGCTCGGAAATGATGTAAGGAAATTCCAATTAATACTGGGGAGGCCTTGTTCCAACACGGATGTTAAGAGGAACACAAGAAAGACAACAGCGATTAGAAGTGAAGTCGCCACAGTTGTCTTTCCAATTTTTCCTTTGAGGTATCGACGTTTCAAACTTATTTTTTTATCATGAGTCCTTAATAGAAGATGGTTCCAAAGAACGGCAAAGCTTGTAAAGATTTTTTTTGAATATCTTGTGACCCACGTTTGTTTTTTTGCTGTTACCCCTCCTCGTTTTATTCGTAAGACAACCCTACCCGCAATTAGGTTAACGATATATGTTATAACGAAGAGAATAAGTCCAACGGCAAATGCTGCACTCACTGCAACGCCAGGTGGAATATCACCGGTTGCTACTTGGGCGATATATGCAGTCATGGTTTGGACTTCCTGAAATGGGTTCAACGTCAGTCTGGCGATACTACCAGCAGCTAAGACCACAACCATGGTCTCCCCCAGTGCACGTGCCAAACCTAATAGAAGGGAGGCGATGATTCCACTTGATGCAGCCGGCATGACAACCTTCACTGATGTCTCCCATTTCGTCGCTCCCATAGCCATACTTGCTTCTCTGAGATGTTTTGGAACGGCTTTCATCGAATCATCTGAGATACTGACGATTATCGGCAGCACCATGATTGCCATGACAATAATTGCGCTTGCTGCATTAAAGTAACTCGCACCAAAATACTGCTGGAGAATTGGACTGATCACGAGAAGAGCAAAAAACCCATACACAATCGAAGGTATCCCTGCAAGAACCTCAATGACAGGTTTTGCTACCGTTCTGACTTTTTTCCCAGCGAATTCTGACAGATATAACGCTGCACCAATCCCAAGTGGTGCACCAATGAGAAGGGCGCCTCCCGCGACAAGAAGAGTGCCTGACAGAAGGGGGAGTAATCCGAAACTTGGGTTATTTCCATTAGGTGCCCATTTAGTCCCTGTAAAAAATTCAAAGATGTTGACTGCTGGGTTGAAAAAGAAACCAATGGATCCTTCAACAAGTGTATAAATAATGGCTGCACTCACAACCACCGCAATGCTTGCTGTAAGGAAGAGCAGCCAAACGATTACCTGTTCTTTAATTCCTTTTTTACGGAAGAACGAATGTTGTTTTTGTTGTGAATTTTTTTTTCCCGTTTGTATCCTCATCGGTTGTATCACATTCCAGATTTTACAACTTTGCTTGTTGACTGGTGATAAGAGTTGGATCAACCATCGCAAGTTTTACATACCCGACATCTGAGACAATTTTTTGACCTTCGTCGCTTAAGATATACTTAAGATATTGATTGATTGCGTTTCCTTTTTCTGTTGTCGTATCTGGGATTCCGTTTGTGTAAATATATAGTGGACGGGCCATTGGATAATTTGCAACATTGTCAATATTTGCTTCAATGTACGTCGTGGTCTTAGCGATTTTTACAACCTTAACTTGACCAGGATTTTCCATGATATAGGCAAAACCAAAGTAGCCAATTGCGTATTGGTTGGCTTTAACTGCATTGAGTATAACGTTGTCATCTGCACTTGGATGATAGACGCCATCTCCTAAGGCAAGTCTTGTATGGATTTGTTGATTATCTTTTCCCCAGTTCGGTATGATGTTTTCGAAGAAATAATCGTATGTCCCACTTGCTTCATCAGGAGCATAAATGTCGATTTTTTCATGAGGTGCTGTTGGTAAACCAGGGACTTCATCCCAATAGCTTGCGGGTGAATCGTCGGTAAATATCTTTGATAACTGTGTGTAATTCAATTGGGTTGCCCAGTTGTTGTTATTGTTGATTACAACCGCAAGAACATCATAGGCAATCACCCATTTAACAGGAAGTACTCCGTTCACTGGTGCGTTTGCCGTTCCGTCGGAGTTTACCTCATCAGGGCTTCCCCCAACATTTTCATAGTCAGATCCTTTTAACAATCTGCTTGCATCTCCAAGATCCGCTTCACCAAGAAGCAGTGCATTTAACCCATGGCTTGAGCCACCACCTGATACGAAGATGTCTGCTTTGTCAAATACTTCTGCCCATGCAACCGCCAGAGGAAGAACTGTACTTGAACCGGTTTGAAAAAGGTTTGGAATCTGTTGGTTTGATTGTTGAGTGCATCCACTGAAAATCGTTGCGAATATTACTGATGTTATTAGCAAAGCTGGTAATAACTTACTTCGTATCGTATTGTTTTTTCCTTGAACTATTTTGATCACCAAAAAAAGCAGCGCGGGTCGTAATATATACTTTATCACCATATTCTATAGTGATATATATAGTTATATTTTGTCAATAGAGTTCTATAGAAAATCTTAAGAAGGCAGTCTTTTTCCACTTAATCTTGTGAATGGTCATGGAAATACGACGAGTACAACTCACTGGAGGATCATCCTATATTATCACCTTGCCGAAAGAATGGATAAACTCAACACATATTAAAAAAAATGATCCATTAGGAATGCACATTCAATCAGACGGAACCTTATTAATCACCCCAAAAATAAATCAAGAACAACTCCAGAAAGTTAAAGAATTCGACGTCAGTCATATACCCAAATCACATTATCTTCTTCAACTGCTAATTGGTGCCTATATATCAGGATATACATCTCTTAAGATTTCTTCACCTTCACGCATGTCGACTGCAACGCGAAATGTGGTTCGATCATTCATCCAACTCGCAATCGGACCTGAAGTAATTGAAGAAACCGATTCATCAATCATACTGAAGGATCTTCATAATCCAACTGAAATGCCATTTGATCGGACGATTAAACGCATGCATATCATTGTCAAAGGAATGAACGAAGATGCAATACGAGCCTTAGAAACAAAAGATACGACCTTAGCGGAAGATGTGAAGTCACGAGATGATGATATTGACCGCCTTCATTGGTTTGTCGCACGTCAATATAATATTCTTTTACAAAACGCAAGCCTTACGGATAAAATGAACGTCTCAATACAGATGGCGTCCACTTGTTTCCTTATCAGCAGGATAATCGAACGAATCGGAGATCATGTAGTAAGAATCGCACAAAACACACCAAATATTATTCATAGCAATCTGGATCGAAAAATCATTCAAAAGATCATTATAGCAAATAGATTATCTCTTGAAATTTTTAATAACAGCATAAGAGCTTGTCTGAGAAATCGAACTTTTTGATGTGACAAGTATTTGAATTGGCTGTCCCGCAGCCAATTTCCCGGTTAGGTAGAAAATAATACTCTCAGGTATCGGTTTATTCTACTCTGCAGAGACGTATATTTCCTTACGT
>DATLAF010000222.1:0-2064 GCA_035527635.1 Thermoplasmatota archaeon
TATCTATTGATAAAATGCATTCTTACCGTCGTCAGTCAACGTCCTGGTTTATTCTACGGTTGCTCCGGCTGTTTGATCAATGTAGAACGCAAAATGTGTCCCGATGTATTGCACTTTTGTGACAAGATGGGGTTGCCAGTGAGCGACGGTTGTAATCACCATAATGTTGTTGTCAGTGATATCTGGGAACGTGAGGTTTCCATGTTGTGCTGCGCCATCCCAGGTCATGGTGTAGGTTCGTGATTTCTGTGGTGCAAGGAACACGACTTTTTTTATCGCATAATCAAGGAATCCGAAATGGTAGGGGTCTCCGTGACTGTTTGTCCATCGTGAGATTATCTCGGTTACGTATGATCTGACATATCCAAGATATGGTTTGGAACCAGTGTTTTTGACTGTTACTGTAATGTCTAACGTTGCGTCTCCATGACCGGTTACATTCGTGGTAAGTTCTAAGGGATGTACTACTCTTGCGCCAGCTCCTTCAATGAATGGACGATAAATCTGCTCAGTTTGTTGTGGGGTTGTTCCTGAGCCAACTGTTTGGTTGAATCCGCCATCGATAAAGATCGTTGGAATCGCTGTTCCTCGATAATGTCCCCAAAAACGATTTTGTGCGAGTGGGTTTTGATCTAACACCAATGCAACAAAATAAAAGGGATATTCTGAGGAATTATATAAAGAATATAACGCTTCTGCAGCATTTGGACAGTTTGGGCACCAGGTCGTCGTTCCTTCTTCAATAAAAACACTATGAGTAAACTCCGCTGTTGCACTTACCATTGTTTCTTGAGATGGTGTTTTCTCTGAAGTCTTCATGGCTGAAGCTGCTACGAACGGCGAAATAAAAAGCAATGCCGCCACTGAAAGTATTATTATTTTTTTCATATTATGTCCCCTTTTATTTTAATAATATAATAAGGTTATGTATTTAAATATTTACTCCGTAGCCTTTTTCGTCAGTTCCTTTGCTGGTATTCCACCATATGTTTTCCCTTTTATGAGTACTTGACCTTTAGTAACTACAGCACCAGCGGCTACAATTACGTCATCTTCAAGAATCGCTCCTGGCATAATGATGGCTCCAGCACCAATCACACAATTGTTACCCACCCGTATTTTATCCATGAAAATAGTCTCATATTGCATGTTATGAATATGGCCGTAGATGATTGCGTATTCTCCCATGGTAACGTTATTTCCGAATTCTGTAAGACAGGGGTCTTTGATTACTCCTCCAACAAGTGAGTTTTCCCCAATTTTCATTCCAAGAAGTTTTAAGTACGATTGTTTTATCCGGCCGAGAGGAAATATTTCAAGGAATTTTCGAAAAGGAGTATACAGAACACAGATCAGGGTCCATTTACTGGTATTTTTATTTCTAAATGAATACTCATGGGTACCTGGTTGGTAGGTGATATGGAAAATCCGTATGATACCACCGGTGATATAGAGCTCAGAGAGGAATAAAAGAACTGCTGCAAGATAAACGAGTAGTGGTAGCAGTAGAAAATGCCAAACCGTACTAAACGTAAAATAATGGAAAAAACGGTGAAGTAAAAAGAACACAACCATCATTGGAATAAGTCCTACGATAAAAATAATCGAAGGAATAAGTGGGAAGAAATACGACCACATCGGTCGTGGTGTTTTTTTCCGTACCTGTTCATTTTCAACCATGAGCATGTCAATACTTTCAGAGACTAATAAATGTAATGATGAATTGCATTTTCCAATTTGACATTCTTCCACCGTATCTTTATATATGTTCTTGACAACAACAAATCATTGGAGATACTCACTATGGCAAAGAGGCATATCAAAAAACAAACACAGGTAAAAGGCAGTCAAGCGAAAAAGCCTAGTTTTTCTGAGAAACGACCGCGGCATTATGCGTTTGGTTTTTTAATTGGGGAGTATTAAAACAAATAGAGGGCTTTGAATAACCCTCTTATATTTGGCTTTTGCTGTTTTCAGTCATAAAAGCAGCCTGAAATAACTGTTCTTGCCAATGAATTTACCTATTTTTTGTTGCTTTCCCCTCAGTTTTTCTAAATGTCTACA
>DATLAF010000223.1:0-5629 GCA_035527635.1 Thermoplasmatota archaeon
TGTAAGAGTTTTTTCCTCTTTCCATCAATTTTCAATAAAAATCTAATAAAAATGAACCAGAGATTAGTCTGCTATTTTGTTTATTACTCGTTGAATGAAATTTATTATTTAAAAACGTTTACGTCTACTCTCCGTGTATATATCTATTTATATATATCACATGAGGGATTACTTAAATAAAAATAAAGGCTATTACGAATGTGTGGTGATCCTTTGGTCATTGAACAAATCAGAGTCGGACATGATAACTTTTGCTATGTTGTGTATTGTCCTGTTCATAAAAAAGCAGCGGTTATAGATCCTGGTTTTGATGCAACGAAATCGCTTCAGCTACTTGCATCGAAAAACTTGATGCTAGACTATATTATCCTGACCCATTATCACAGTGATCATTCCGCTGAGAGCACACGTATTAAAAAATTACTGCCTTCATCAAAGATCGTAGCCTCTGAAGAAGATGGAAGTAAATTACCGGTGAAACCGGATATTGTCATAACTGATGGAAGTCAATTAAAACTGGGAAACATCCGTCTTGATTTTCTTTTAACTCCTGGTCATACGACGGGTGGTATCTGCATTATTGTTGATGAGACGGCAGTGTTGACCGGTGATACCTTGTTTATTGGAGATTGCGGGAGAACTGATTTACCTGAAGGCAGTCTTGCTGAGATGTTTTCTAGCCTGCATGAGAAAATTATGCGTCTTCCCGATAAATTAATCGTGTACCCTGGGCATGATTATGGGGAAAAACCGTTTGATAGTCTTGGGAACCAAAAACGTACCAACAAGACATTGCGTGCGAAAGATCTTAAGGAATTTTCAAAGATCCTCTGATCCTATTAAAATTGTAATGTATCTTGTTCCGGTTATAGGCTTAAAGATATGGGGAATTGATGTTTTTTTTGTATAGAAAAGTTAATTAACAATTGTTAACTATAGTAATGTACATAGAGAAATAGAAAAAATATAGGGGATATTAAAAATGTCTAACGAAGAAAATATAATCAAAGCAGTAGAAAAGGTAAGTCCCTGTGTCGTCAGTGTTACTACAAAACGGCGCTTGAGATACAACCGATTTAATAGCTTTGAAATGACAGGCGTCGGCTCAGGGATAATTATGAATCCCGATGGCTATGTCTTAACAAATAACCATGTCGTGGAGGGAACAAACACCGTCGACGTCTATCTCTGTGATGGCAAGAAATACGAGGGAGAGGTCATAGGAACGGACCCAAGCACTGATATCGCAGTAATCAAAATAAATGGCCATAATTTCTACTCTGGAGAGTTCGGTAACTCCGATGAGCTCAAACCAGGACAAAAAGCGATCGCTATTGGGAATTCACTTGGCCTCACCGGTGGGCCAACCGTCACGGTGGGCGTCGTCTCAGCAGTACGACGAAACATCCCCTCTCAACGAGGTGTTTTAGAAAACATGATTCAAACCGATGCAGCAATCAACCCAGGAAACTCAGGAGGACCTCTCATCGATAGTGAGGGGAGAATCATTGCCATTAATAACGCGATCGTCCCCTACGCTCAAGGTATTGGCTTTGCCATCCCTATCAATATCGCAAAGGACGTCGCAAACGAACTCACACCTTCGGGCATGTAACCCGACCCTGGATGGGAATCCTTGGAATGGATATGAATCCAACACTTGCCTCTTACTATAATCTTGCAACCGAAGAAGGAGCGCTTATCGTCCGTATCAATGAAGAAAGTCCTGCGTATCAAGCTGGGCTGAAACCAGGAGATATTATCATAAAAATTGGTAATGCGACCGTAAAAGGAATGGAAGATGTAAGGCGATACATCTGGCGACGGAAGCCTGGAGCGACTATCGAGATACAAATCCTCAGAAAACATAAACAATTAACAGGGACCTTACAACTGACTGAAATGCCATTAAGCTAGGTAATAAAACTCGATAAGATATCTTATTGAGAACCCCTCATGTAGATGAGTTGATTAAAAGATATGAAATACACTGATACAAAAAATACTCAAATGGTGAGTATTCAAAAAAACAACTACACTGATATCGACATTGAATCACTTCTTAGCCCGCTAGGGGGAATAAAAGAATATTTCAATCGTGGAGAACGAGTGTTACTAAAAACAAATCTTCTTTCACCGAGTGAACCAGAAAAAGCAGTTGTTACCCATCCTGCCGTGGTGCATGCGGTCGCACAGGCTATTCTTAAGGGTGGGGGTATTCCTTACATAGGTGATTCACCCTCGGGACAATTTACAAGGAGACGACTGGAGACGGCCTATACGAAATCAGGGCTGAAAGATCTCGCTAACAAACTAGGGATAGAATTAAACTACGATACCCACGTGAAAAAAATCACAATCCCTCAAGGAAAAAAACTCAAACGCACTTCCGTTTGTGATTTCGTTCTCGACGCTGACAAAATCATTGCTCTTCCTAAAATAAAAACCCATTCCTATATGATCATGACACTCGCAACGAAGATCATGTATGGTGCAGTACCTGGTTTGACGAAAGCAAAATATCATTCTCTGTTCATCAAAAAATCAGCATTTGCAGGCATGCTCCTTGACGTGCTTTCGATCAGACCACCTGATCTGTTCATAATGGATGGAATCATCGGCATGCAAGGAGACGGCCCAGCAGCAGGAGAACCAGTCGACCTTGGCGTAATTCTTGCTTCAGACCATGCCATCGCCATGGATATTTCGATATGTGAGATGCTTGGCATTGAACCAATAGGGATCCCAACCTTGCGACAAGCAAAGATTAGGAATTTATGGCCATCGAATATTACCTATCCCTTGTTGTCTCCACAGGATGTACAATACAAAGGTTTTCGTTTACCATCCACCGTTGACTATCTCATCACCGGCAAAAAAGCACCTCACCGTAGTCCCATGCCAACTGACAGATGCACTGCTTGTGGCCAATGTGTCAAGATCTGCCCAAAGACAGCGATAAAAATTATAAATCAAAAAGCACAGGTTGATTACTCAAAATGCATACGATGTTACTGTTGTGCAGAAACCTGTCCTGATGAAGCAATCAATCTAGAATTACTTCGATAGACGTTAAAATTTATGATACCTCTTGAAGATTTCCCAACGTCCTCAGAATCAGTTCAGGTAGTGCAGGGTGAATATGCATCCCATGAGCAAGAGACTGAATATCCCCTCCAAGAGCCATTGCGTTGATTACTTCTTGTATTAGTATGGATGCATACGGGCCAATGATATGAAATCCTAAGATTTTTTCGGTTTGCTTATCGACAATAGCTTTCGTAAACCCATCGTGCTCCATCATTGCTTCTCCCTTTGCGACATCAGAGTATCGTGCACTACCAATCAGGATTTTATTGTTTTTCGTCGCTTCTTCCTGTGTCATCCCAACTGAAGCAATCTCCGGGTAAGTAAACACGGCATAGGGTATCGTGTGATAGTCCATTTTCGTTTTATGATCATGGAAGGCGTTTCGCCAGACAATTGTTGCCTCCTCGTTTGCTACATGTTTAAACATTTCTTTTCCAATCGCGTCTCCAAACGCCCATATATTTTCCTTACTTGTCTGCAGATATTCATTCACTTGGATGTACCCGCGAGAATCTGTTTTTACCCCAGTATTTTCAACCTTTAATGAATCAGCGTTTGATTGCCGACCTGCTGCGACGAAAACCTTCAGTGAATTCTTAGTTACTACTTTTCCAGTACGCGTATCTTTACCTATGACAGTTATTTCGTCTCCTTGTTTTTTTACTTCTGTTACTTCTGTGTTAAGATAAATATTCATTCGTTTCATCAGCTGTTTTTGTAATAACTCCGAGATTTCAGGCTCCGCCTTTGGGATCAATCGGTTCCCTCGTTGGAAAACTGATACCTTGGTTCCCACTGCAGAGAAAAAATGAGCGAACTCCACTGCGACATATCCTCCACCGATGATAACCATGCTGTCCGGTTTTTCTTTTAAGTCAAAAACATTTTCATTGGTGAGATACGGAACAGAATTCAACCCTGTTATAGGTGGGATGAGCGGTCGTGCACCAGACCCTAGAAAGATTTTTTCTCCTTTGATTTCTTTTCCAAGGATCTCAAGGGTGTAGTCTTTTATGAAGTGTCCCTCACCTTTGTAATACTCTAAATTCTTTGCATGCTGTATTCCCTGTTCCATTCCCTTATGACTTTCTCGAATCGGTTGTTGTACACGTTCCATGATTGCGTGAAAATCAATATCTTTTATCTCTGAAGTGATCCCGAGTTTTTTTGCTTCCTGTATTTCCATGATTCTATCTGCGGGATGAATCAATATTTTTGAAGGGATACAGCCCACATTCAGACACGTTCCCCCCAGTGGTCCTTTATCGACCCATGCAACGGTCATCCCATGAGATATTGCAGCGTCAACAATCTCCCCACCAGAACCACTTCCAACGACGATCACATCATATGTTTTCATACAGACTCACTCATATTTCCTCAAGTTTTATTTCGCATTATCTATTTCAACTGCAACTTCATTTCTCCGTAAAAACCCCGGGGTGAACGGACTGTTATATCTCATTAATACTGGTTCACCTTTTATTTGCATGGTATGATTCTTGAGTGCCGTAATCAGTTCTTGAATGTATTTTTGTACTCTTGTGTCACCGCTACGGCCACCAAATCGAAGCACCGCCATTGTCTTTTCAGGATGTATCTCTATTTTTACTGCAGGATTGGTCGGTACTGGGACGGTCTCCTTCGAATATGAGGATGGAAGAGCAAAGGCCATGTAATTTTTTCGGGAGATGACTGGTGCTGTCATTTTAATTTTTTCAGAGGTTACCACCGGTGCGGTCATTGCTATCTTCCTGCGTGTTTTATTTTCACCAGAGATATATTGAAAAAGTAGTCCAAAACCAGAGTCGTTGATATTGTCTTCAACGATAGCGAATATCACTTTGGGGTACTGGCGTATCTCGATAACCCCAATTTTTTTTATCACATTGTATGGCACTTCTTGTGTCATAATTTTGCTGAATGATATTCAGATATATATGATTGTGGTTTGTTATCAAACAAGATCTGTCATCTTGGAATATTGTTGTATCAATATGGTTTTTCCTTGAGAGAATATAAAACCGTTCTATCTTTTATTGGGGAGATTTCAGTCGTGAGTTAATTTGTAAATGGCATGTAAAACTGATATCATTTTCTCAGCAGGAAAATACTATAAAGAAATGATTTCTTTTTAGCAGCTATAAAATATACAAAATTGGAAACTAGTCGATGTCTGAGTAATTAAATTTTCATATTGAAACGTCGAATAAAACTCTTTTACAGGGACACAATGTATAATACTGCTATTGATAGTATTCAGTCAGTGGATTGACTGGTTTGTATCAATGTGTCACATCCTAAATGTGGCGCTGAGGTGGATAATAACGTTTTTCGGGTGGTGGGATCGATGATGTTTGTAAGCGCAGTAGTGAGAATTTTAATAATCAGAGGTTGGACTTTCCACTGGTAGACGACAAAAGGGTTTTTTAGGATTTGCTCTGCAGTCCAATTATACATATCTGAAGCAGTTTTTACACAGATGAGATATCTCTTTGGAACATATCGGTATCCTTTTTCAGCGAGTTCTTGCCAGTGA